>JASHYE010000481.1 GCA_030043155.1 Candidatus Acidiferrales bacterium
TGGGATTACAACTGGCTCGCCGCCCTGCATTACGGCGACAACCGAATTGGTCGTCCCCAGGTCAATACCGATGATCTTACTCATTGTTTACTGCCTCCTGACATCACGAGCCAAACTGCACTCGAATGATTGCTATGTGCTTCACGGTGAGCATTCTACACATTGAGTGCGATATTGTCAAGATTGTTGAATGCGTCTCGTATGCCTAACCCCCTCAGCCACTTACGCCTCCTTTCACCTTTCCTTTCGCTCTCTATTCGCGACATCCTCACAATCCATGCCTAACCCCAGCCCCAAACTCCGCATCCTAGCTTTCTTGGATTCACTCATGCGCCTTTCGCGCCATGGCTTCGCGATTTTCTGCATCACTTGCACTGAATCGCGTAGAATGCACGTGGATTCCCGGATCTGTGGAGGTTGATTTACCAATGAATTTCCGCCGATTGCTGCCTATCCTCGCGGGCGTCGCGCTCGCCGTTGGCGCGCTATCCATTCAGCCGCTGCGCGCTGAGCAAGAGCATGGGACTCCTGATCCCGCTGAACTCGAGGCCGAGAAATCACTCGGCGACCCCTCCGCGCCCATCAAGCTTATCGTCTACGACGATTACGAATGCCCCGCCTGCGGCGCCTTTTACGAGCAGACACTTCGGCCCATGATTGACACCTACGTCGCCCAAGGCAAAGTCTACCTCGTTCATCGCGATTTCCCGCTTGCAATGCACCAGTATTCGCGCCAAGCCGCCCGGTGGGTCAATGCCGCCGCGCGGATCGGAAAATTCGAAGCCGTCGAGCGCGCTTTGTTCGATAACCAGATGAGCTGGTCCGAATATGGGACGGAAAACCCCAAAGGCAACATGAAACCGTTTGTCGAATCCGCCTTAACCCCCGCCGAATTTCGACGAGTTGAGCGTCTTATGCAGGGCTGCGAATCCAACGACAAGACTGAACTGAAGGGCTGCGCTGTCGATTCCGAAATTCAGAGCAACATGGCCAGCGGCGAGTTGCTTCCCATCACGCAAACTCCAACGTTTATCGTTTCCTACAAAGGAAAAGCCTACCCGCCGGAGGCTGGCGGCGTTCCCTGGAACCTGCTGAAGCAATTCTTTGATCAGTTGCTGAGCCAGAAATAACATGGCCCAATCTTCGCGCCCAACCGTCGACCACAACTCACGGCTAAAGAATAGGTCGCCCAGGGATTTACGCCCCTTGCGGCGAATATTCGTCGCTGCTACGGCGGTAGCCCTCATGTTCGGATTCTCAGGGGCCACCCAGGGTGCGATGGCGCAGAGTGCCGCGAGTGAAGCGAAACTGGCCGCGGAAAAATCTCTCGGCAATCCTTCCGCGCCCATCCAGATCATTGTCTATGACGATTACGAATGTCCTGCCTGCGGCCAATTCTACGAGCAGACGCTTCGCCCGATGATTGATACCTACGTCGCCGAAGGCAAAGTCTATCTCGTTCATCGCGATTTCCCGTTGCCGGGACACCAGTACTCTCGACAAGCAGCCCGCTGGGTGAATGCCGCCGCGCGAATCGGAAAATTCGAGGCCGTCGAGCGCGCCCTTTTCGACAATCAGATGCAGTGGTCAGAGTACGGAACAGAAAAGCCCACAGGAATTATGAAGCCCTTCGTGCAGGCGGCATTAACACCCGCCGAATTCAAGCGCGTTGAGGCGCTCATGCAAGGTTGCGAATCCAACGATCACGATGAACTGAAGGGTTGCGCTGTCGATCCTGAAATTCAGCGCAACATCGCTAGCGGCGAACTGCTTCCCATCAGCTACACTCCTACGTTCATCGTCTCCTGCAAAGGAACGACTTATCCGCCGGTGTCACGCGGCGTTGCCTGGCCGTTGTTGAAGCAGTTCTTCGATCAGCTTTTGAGTCAGAAACAACCATGAGTAACTCAACGAACTGGAGCAAAGGCCGCATTTTGTTGCTCATCGGGCGCCTCGCGCTCGCTGCGATTTTTCTCGCCGCCGCTTACGGCAAGCTCAGCCCCCTAACCGCCAAGCAGTGGACTCTCAGCTCGTTGAAGGTCACCCCTGCGTCGCTCGAACTGTCGATGATGTTCTTCGCCATGCAACTTTCTTCTTATCAGATGCTGCCCGACTGGGCGGTCAGTCTCATCGCTCACACTTTGCCCTGGGTCGAGCTCTCACTGGGAATTCTGCTTCTCACGGGGCTTGGCTTGCGATATGTGGGGATAATCGCAACTCTGCTTCTTGCCCTATTTTGGGCTGTGATCATACGTTCTTACGCTTTGCATCTCGGCATAAACTGCGGCTGTTTTGGACCAAATGAGAAATTAACCGGCTGGCGAGTTCTCGAAGACGGCGGCTTTTTCGCTCTTGGCCTCGCCGTCACCATCGGAGCGTTCATCTATCATAGCCGCCATCGTTCCGGCGCCTCCGCGCTGGCGCAAGAGCAGCCATTCGCTTCGTAGTTTCGCTGTTCTCTGCCGCAGTGTCGTCGTATCATCCTCCGCCATTGGGAACTTGCCCAAGGAGACTCCGTTCATGCGAACCAGCCGTCGCTCACTCCTGATTCCGGCCCTCGCCCTCTTCGCTGCGGCCGCCGTAACCGCTGCCGTGCAGGCTCAAGGCAATGCTCCTGCGCCATTCACGCTTCACGAAGTCGGCTCCGGCGTTTGGGCTGCCATAGACAACCCGGCCGCCAAATCCGGGCGCGCTGGCGCCAACGCTGGCTTCGTGATCGGCACTGACAGCGTTCTGGTCATCGACACATTTGAGAATCCTGACGCTGCTAAGGTGCTCCTCGAGCAGATTCGCAAAAAAACGAATCTCCCCATGCGGTTCGTCGTCAACACTCACTACCATCTCGACCATGTCGCCGGAAACAATATCTTCGCGTCTGCTGGAGCCACCATCCTCGCGCAGCAGAATGTCCGCGCCTGGGAACGCACCGAAAACAAGAAATTCTTCGGCCCGAAAATCACCGCCGCGCAGACGCAAATGGTCGAGTCCCTCGGCTTGCCTTCGATCACTTATCAAAACGGTGTGACCCTGTACCTCGGCTCGCGCGAGGTTGTCGTCCGCTCTTTTCCGGGACACACCGGTGGCGACAGCGCCCTTTTCATTCCCGACGCCAACGTCGTTTTCTTCGGCGACCTTTTTTGGAATCACACTCTGCCGAATCTTATCGACGCTTCGACAAAACCTTTGATCGAAACGCTCGATCTGATGATTCAGCATCATCCCGCGGCCACATTCGTTCCCGGGCACGGCGAAGTGGGCCATGTGCAGGACGTCAGGGATTTTCGCAACTACGTGTCTGACCTGCGCAACGATGTCGCCCAAGCCCAAGCCGCCGGTAAATCCGGCGACGCTCTCACCAATTCAGTTTTATCGGAAATGCAGCAGAAGTATGGTTCGTGGGACGCTTTCGCTTACTTTGCAAAACCCGACATTCACTACACCGATCTCGAGCTTCGCGGTGAAAAACGCATCCCGCAGCCGCCGAAAGACTGAAGATTTTTCACGGAGCGGGTTGAGCTATTCGTCTGGTGAATGCGTTTCGCGCCGGTGATCTTCCTGGTCCGTTCGGATAATCATGCTCACCAGAGGAACTTCAAGAATTTCGCTATTGCTGTGGGTTTTCTGCATCCTCCGTGGCTTCCACGGACTGATCCAATAGTCGATTGCTAGCCACAAGCTGTACGATGGCCGCGCAAATCCAAGGCACAGCACCGTGCC
The DNA here is from genome assembly GCA_030043155.1 of Candidatus Acidiferrales bacterium. The sequence continues at coordinate 3,718 of JASHYE010000481.1, forward strand.
GAAAATCACCCATAGGATGTTTTTCTGCAAATAGGAAAGGTGCGTGAAGTCAGGAAGGAAAAGCGATGGAATAAATACCACCAGAAAAACCGCCGCCGCGAGCGCATAATCCAAATACATCGCTCCCGCGTAATAGCCCGATTCCGGATAAAAAGAAAGCCCGCACACCGGGCATTCATCTCGAATCTTGAAAAAACTGGAAAACAATCCGCCGTCACCGCAATTGGGACAGCGAAATCGCAGCCCGCTCTTCAGCGCCTGCGAAAAAGGTGGCCTTGGCATCACAACCACTCCCGAAACTCGCCCGAGGGCAAAGGCGAAGTCTCATTATAGCGCGTTGCCGCTGGCCCGGCTCAAATTGCGCGTGTTCTGTCTTTTATTTTTTACTTGAGGACCCAGTCCGGTAAACATCTGAGTGGCTTTCTTGAACAAATCGTCCGTGCTGGAGGGAAGCTCAATCCTGGCGAATTCCCGAACCGGGAATGCTCGCGCGCAATCGCGTGCCGGGATTCGCTCGCTCAATCTGCAATCTGCCGCCAAGTTCGCGAACTCTCTCGCTCATGGCCGTGAGGCCCATTCCCGTTGCCGCTCTATTGGAGTGAAAACTTCGCGCCAGCTCCGGCGCGGCATCATTCTTAATAGAATTGGACGGCATGTTCGGATGCTATTTGCGGTGTGCTCGTGGACGCGTGACGTCGCTTCGCCGCGGCTACTTGGCTTTCCACCGGGACCGTCCTCGACAAAGAAAACGTTTTCTGGTCAGACTCCAGATTCTCTAACGGCGCGCTTGAACATGGGAATGGGGTCAAAACCTTACTAATCACGACAAATCAGGCTGAACAGCGCGGTTTTCCCCAAGCCTTTGACTTCCACTCACCGTGAAACTATGATACCCGCGTGATTTTTCCATCGTTCGTAGGGGGTGCATCATGTCGTCAGGTGACGATAAGCGTCGTCCAATTGACAGCGCCGCGCCCGATGAAAAGTTGAACGGCTCGCGCTCGAAGCGCTCGAAAAGCAACGACACTCCGGATCTTTCACGCCGCAATTTCATCAAGGGCGCGGGCATCGCCAGCGTTGCAGCGTCGGCGGGCGTGCTGCTCGCCGACCGCGTAGTCAAAGCCAT
>JASHYE010000482.1 GCA_030043155.1 Candidatus Acidiferrales bacterium
GTAGGTGCCGCTGACGTTTCGCGCGTCCTGCGTAGCGCTGGCTACACTCGGAGGCGTTGGCCGTGTAAAGGTGAACGGGAAATAGCGATCCATGAACTGTTCATAGAGCGGGCCGCGCGGTTCAGATTCGCCGCGCCCAGCGCTGTTGTAAGAGACAAAAATTCCGACATTGGCGTCGAGAATCAAGTGCAAGTCGCTGTGGAAATAAATCGTGTCGCCGCCATGACCGATCACGCGATGACCATCGCGCGAATCCTCGTAGAATCCGAGGCAGAAGCCATTGACGTGCGAGTCGGGCGCATACTGGCGTGAGTGCATCTCCTTCACGGTTGCTGGTTCCAGAATCTGTGCGCCGTTGTACGTACCGTCTTGCAAGTGCGCGATCATGAAATGCGTGATGTCCATCGCGGAAACGGCCAGCGCACCCGCGGGAGCCGGATTGACCAGTTCGAATGGTTTCGCGCCGCCCGAAGCGAGCTGGAAACCCTGCGACATCAGCGGCGTCAGATTCGGCGGCAGCGGCTGGCGAAAGCTTGCGTGGGTCATGCCGAGAGGCTGAAAGATGTGCTGTTCGATGTAATCGTCGAATGGCTGGCCGGAAATGCGCTGGACGATATAGCCTGCCAAGCCCGCGCCATAATTCGAATATGCGCCGGTGGTTCCGGGTTGAAAAATCTGGATGGGGCCGTGCGTTTTCAGGTAATCGCCGAGGGAGCGCATGTGCGCGCTGTCTTCCGAAATCAATCCTTTGATGGATTCGTCGAATCCCGGCGTATGGGTCATTAAATCGCGCATGGTGATTTTGCCGAGATGCTCATCGACAGGGAAGTCGAGATACTGGCGAATGTCTGCGTCGAGGTTGATTTTGCCTGCCTGCACGAGCTGCATCACGGCCGTCCATGTGAATAGCTTCGAGATGGAGCCAACGCGGAAGAGCGTGTCCTCCGGCGAAACGGGCTTTTTAGCCTTCAGGTCAGAATAGCCGTAGCCCTTCGCGAAGATTACCTGGCCGTCTTTGACCACGGCAACAACAGCGCCAGCAATGTCATCACGCTTGATTTCCAGAGGCACAAGACCGTCGAAAAACGCGGAGAGGTCAGCGGTGGTCAGTTCGCCCGGAGGGCTGGGAGGCAGCGTGACTGCACCGCTTGCGGCATTCTTCTCGGGCATTTTGACGCGGGCCAATTTTGACGCGGGTCCGGTGTGAGTTTGCGCACCAACGGAAAGCGGACTGAATGCCGCGAGCGCGCGATTCGCCGCAAAAAGATGCCCGCTCAGTGGGATGGCAAGAAGAACGGCTGCGGCCGCAGCGGTGACTGCCATCCTTGCTGTTGCCGACTTTGCCGCACAGCCATACCGTTGCCGCAATTGTGTAGGTGTCATTTTGTCGCCTCGAAGGTGGCGTGACTCTATAACGCGCATCCCTTCGCGTCAACATATACGTGGCAGGAGCGCGGATCGTTCCATGCGGGCAGAAGGTTTCCTTTGGAGGTGCTGTCAGGTTGCCGGTTGAAACCGGGATCTAGGTCGAGCGGCCGGAGAGCGTCTGGTCGTAGTGCAGGAAACGGTGTATCAGAAAGTCGGTTGTAATCGGCTCATTGTTAAGCATCATGGCGAGCAGTTCGCCGCCGAGCACCTCCGGCGCAATGATCATGTCGGGTTGGACGAGCTTTACGCGATCCATGTGCTTGCTATCGTTGATGGCAACCACGGTTTTTGCGCGGCCCTTCAATTCCTTCACTGCGAGGACAATGAAAGCATTATCGGAGTCATCGGCGCGCATCGCCAGAACGGCACGCGCCTGATCTGCATTGGCTTTGCGCAGAATTTCCAGAGTCGCCGCTTCGCCTACAATAACGTCAGCAGGATCGGCGGTGCCCGGCTCCGGCTCGCTCGGCAAAATCAAAACCACATCCTGATTTCGCTTTTTCAATTCGTTGTAAGTGTTGAACGCCAGAGGAGTGGCGCCAATCACAATGAAATGCCCGCTATGTACCATGGTTTTGCCCTTCTGCGTCGTCAGACGCGCAATGACTGGACCTACAATCGTGGTGAGAGATGTGGCAAAGACCGCGATGCCGAGGATAATCACGGATACCGTGAACAGCCGCGCTTCGGGGGTCAGTGGATTGCCGTAATAGCCCATCGTCGTCATGGTCACAATGGCGAAGTAGAAGGCCATCTCGATGTCGGTAATCGGCGGAGTGAACTGATGACCCAAATACAATGAGCCGAAAACGCCGTAGATGAGGAGCAGCAGCAGACTTGTCAGCGCAAAAAGCGTGCCCGCAGCGAGGCTGCTGCGATTGAATTTGCGGTAAGCAAGCAGCAGAGCGATGAGCAAAATCGTGTCGTAGGTAACCAGTTCACTGTGATGCCGGTGTCCCGATACAACCGCGCTGAGCACAGTGAAAGCGCTCAACAGAATGGCCACAATCCAGGCCAAGCGCGAGCGGAAGAGAAGCCCAACGGACATGATCAGCATTGCCACGCCGATGAGCACGAAGGGCATGCTTGACGGGCGGAAGTCCAGGATGTGGCGCGGAAAATCTGCGAAAAGAGTGCTGCGCTGCACGACGAAGACAGACCATAGAAGCACGGCTCCTGAAAAGGCTACGGCGACAGCCAGCGGAATATGGGGGAACCAGCGGCGCACGCGGAAGAAATGGTCGACCTGGCGCGCGGTTGCGAGGAAATGCGCCCAGCGTCCGGCTTGCTCTTGTTCGGCGGGATTGATGTCAGACATAAGCTGTCAAAATCAAAGATGAGCGACCTCGCGCTGCGGTAGCGGACCGTCCGGTTTGAGGAAGCCCGGTCATGCAAGCCATCGATGCGTTCTCCGGCGCACAGCGTAGGACTTTCCGCCTCTAATCGCAACGTGCAGTTTGGGTTTCGACGAGAACGAGAATGTCCGCTTACGGACGCTCGCTTTCGTATCCGGTCGCACCGTGTATATCTGTTGCGCGCCGTCAACGACTAAAGTGCACAATATGAGAAGCTTACGCCTGCGCTCCTTTGGAACATTTTGTGCTCCCAGTGGAGAGTCGGAGGTGTGTTTATGGCGACCGTTTGGCAGGATTTACGCTATGCCTTGCGTATGCTGTTGAAATCGCCGGGATTTGCGGCGGTCGCAATTCTGACGCTGGCGCTGGGAATTGGCGCGAACACGGCGATTTTCAGCGTGCTAGACGCGGTGGTGCTGCGTCCGTTGCCATTCGGGTCCCCGGGTCGGCTTGTGCATTTGACTGGGAAATTTGCGATGGGCGATACGGCGGGTATTTCGGGGCCGGATTACCTCGATTACCAGGCTGCGAACCGAACCTTCGAGCAAATGGCCGTGCTCAGCTATAAGAGCTCCATTTCCAATTTGAGCGGACACGGCAAGGCCGAGCAGGTCACAACTTCAATTGCGTCCTGGAACATTTTCGAGACTCTCGGCACGAAGCCTATGCTGGGTCGCAGCTTCCTCGCTGCTGACGAGCAAACAGCACAGCCCCTGGTGGCCATTTTGAGCAAGAGTATCTGGCGCGCGTACTTCGGCTCCGATCCTGAAATCGTCGGAAAGCAAATTGTGCTCGATGATCGGAACGTAACCATCGTTGGCGTGCTTTCTTCCGATCCCACAGTACTCTCGGACACGCAAATTTGGCTGCCTTTGCCGCTGTTGAATCCGGGCATGACCCAGCGCTTGGCACATTTTCTCGTTGGAGTGGGCAAACTGAAACCCGGCGTCACGCTGGAACAGGCACAGGCAGACTTGGACGCCGACGCCAGAGTAATCGATGCGAAATTTCCGGAAACGAACAAAGGCTGGGGACTCAAGGTGCGTTCCCTCGCGACCGTGCTAATCGGCCCGGACGTGGAGGGGCAGCTGCGCCTGATTTCTATCGCCGTGGGCCTGCTGTTACTGATTGCTTGCGCGAACGTCGCCAATCTTCTGTTGTCGCGCGGAGAAGCGCGCCAGCGCGAACTGGCGGTTCGCAGGGCTCTCGGCGCCTCGCGGCGCAGGATCAT
>JASHYE010000483.1 GCA_030043155.1 Candidatus Acidiferrales bacterium
GCGAAACGGAGGAAGCCGGCGCTGGCAATCACCGTGGATTCACCGGGATTCAACTTTGGATTAGCGCGCAGGCTAAAAAAACAAGAAGGAGGGCGCATCGTCTACTTCATCAGCCCGCAGATCTGGGCCTGGCGGCCGCGCAGGATGCGGTGGATTCAGAGGCGGTTTGAACGCGTATTGGTGATTTTCCCTTTCGAAGAAGAGATCTACCTCAAGGCTGGAGTGAAGGTGGACTTCGTTGGGCATCCTCTGGTGGACTCCGTGCGCTCAAAGATGACGCGCGGCGAATTCGTTGCGCGTTTTGGATTGGATGCAGCGCGGAAGATTGTCGCGGTTTTGCCTGGGAGCCGCCGCAGTGAAATCGAACGGAACATGCCGATAATCGCGGAAGCATGCCAAAGAATGCGCGGTTCTGGCGCGCAGTTTGTGCTGGCAGCGGCGCCGGGGCTGAAGAAAGAAACGGTCGAGGAATATTCGCCAGCCGGAGCGCCGTGGACAATCATTGAGGGCGCGACTTACGAGGCGCTAGGCGCGGCGGACTGCGCGATTGTCTCGAGCGGAACGGCCACCGTGGAAGCGGCGCTGCTCGGAACACCAATGGTGGTGGTTTATCGCGTCTCGCCGGTAACAGCTATGATTGCGCGAAAGCTGGTAAATACGCGGCTTTTTGGAATGGTCAATCTAATTTCCGGAACTGAAATCGTTCCTGAGCTGATTCAGGAAAAATTCACTAGCGAAGCGCTGGAGCGAGAGTTGCGGGGGCTGCTGGACTCCCCTGAGGCGCGAAATGCGCAAAAAGAGGACTTGGCGGCAGTGCGGGCAAAACTGGGCCACGGAGGAAGCATCGAAAAGGCAGCGGAGATCATCGCTGGGATGCTTTCGCAAAACAGGCGCGGGCAACTAACGGGAGCAGTCTGATATCCTAATGGACGGACACTCCATGAACTTGAAAATCACGAACATGCGAATCTCAGGAATGTTTCTGATGGTGGCGTTTGCCGTATCTTTCGCGCAGGCGCAACAGCAATTGCCGAAATTTGATTTTGATGCCGTGCACTATGACGTGAAGGCGACGCTTCATCCCGATGAGCAGAGCATAACGGCAGAGGCGAAAGTCGAGCTCGTGGCGAAGGTCCCGTCGAACACGATCCTGATGGAACTGCATCCGGATTTGCAGGTAGCGTCGATAACGCTCGATAGCGATGGCCGGAAACTGGACTTCCGCAGGAATTCTTTTAACCCGCTCGATGTGATTGTCACGCTGCCCTCAAATGCGCAGGCTGGAATGCACGTGACCGTGGATGTGGACTATACAGGGGCCTTTGCGAACGATGACGACAGCCCCACGAAAGATGTGCGGTTTGCATGGATCGACAAGACCTCGGCATATCTGTTGTTGCCGGCGCGCTGGTTTCCGCTGACGGATTATCCTTCCAATCGTTACACCGCGACTTTTCAAATTACCGTTCCCGACACATTCGCAGTGACCGGGACGGGTCAGTCGTCGACGCCGAACGAATTGCCGGCCGAAAATGGCGGAACTGCGGAGGCAGTGTACACATTCACATGTAATGACGCGGCGCCGGCGGGTACTTTTGTTGCCGGTGAGCTGCAGCTCACGCCTCTGAATGCGCAAGGGCTGCAGATAGCGGTGTTCGCGCCGCCTTCGGAGAAAGACACCGCAAGCGCTTATGCGGATCGGCTTGCGGATATTTTGGTCCATTACTCAGGTGAGTTTGGGCCTCTGCCCGCCCCAGCGATTACGCTGGCGCAATTGCCGGACGGAAGCCTCGAAGGATACTCCGCGCCAGGTGTTTTGCTTCTGAGCGCACGCGACTGGGGCACGACTGTCAATCAGTCTGAGCTGGCGAGCTTGGCAGCAGCACAGTGGTGGGGAAGCCAGGTACTTCCGGCATCGCCAGCAGACCGCTGGGTTACCGACGGTCTCGCGGCGTATGCGGGCGCAATGTACATCGAGCAGACCCAAGGCGAACCGGGTTTCCGGCGCGCGCTGACGAACTATTCCATCGGTTCGGTTATGTTCGATGATGCTGTGCCGATTTCCCAGGCTCAGAGTCTGCAGCCATATTCAGAGGAGTACGAGTCGGAGGTGGTCGACAAGGGCGCATTGGTTTTTCACATGCTGCGCGCCTCCATGGGTGATGGGCCATTCAATTCGTTGCTGCAAGACTTCTACACCGCACACGTTGGCAAGACGGCGAGCATCGACGAATTCGAAGCGGCGGCGCAGGCGAAGCTACCGGCAGCGAAACCCGGCCAGCCAAACCTGAATTTGACGGCGTTCTTTTCCCAGTGGCTGAACTCGACGGGAATACCGGAATTCAAGCTGGATTACATCGTTTACCGCACGCCGAAAGGATTCAAGGTGGTCGGAAAAGTAACGCAGCCGATTGAAACTTTCAATATGCCCGTTGAAATTCGCGTCAACACGGACGGCAATGCGGTGACAAAGGCAGTTCAAGTGATCGGCACGAGCAGTCAATTCACGATTGACACGTATGGCCAGCCAAAGCCAGACGGCATCATCATCGACCCGGACAACGACCTCTTGAAGACAAGCCCGCAATTGCAAGTGCGTGCGCTGATCGCACACGGTGAGGGCCTCGCCGAGCAGGGTAAATTTGCCGACGCCATTCAGGAATATCAGCAAGCGTTGAATTTGCAGGCAAATAACTCACTGGCGGATTTTCGCATTGGAGAAGCGTATTTCTACGAGAAGAATTATTCTGCTGCGGCGGATAGTTTCCGAAATTCGCTGGATGGAGATTTGGATCTGAGCTATCGCTGGGTCGAAGTCTGGAGCCACATTTACCTTGGCAAGATTTTTGATTTGACCGGCTCACGCGAGCGCGCCATCAACGAATACGAAAAAGCGGAAGAGTTGAAGGACAACACGGGCGGCGCTCAAAAAGAAGCTGAAAAGTACCTTAAGTCGCCGTACACGCAACCGCAAGCGAGCGCCTCGGCGCCAAATTCGAAGCCAGCCAAGCTCTAGCGGACTGGCGTCATCAATCTGCGCCTGCCTCCTTTATCTTGAGCTCTTTCCAAACCTGCTCGAAAACCGCGAGCGAAGGCGAATCGAACAGCACAAAATATATTTTCTCGAGCGACGTGGGACTCTGGAGATGTTTCAAAGTCTCTGCAAGCATGATTTCGGCGCATTCGCGCATGGGGAAAACAGCGATGCCCGTTCCGACGGCCGGAAAAGCGATCGTCTTGAGATGATTCTGCGCTGCAATGCGGAGCGAATGAGCCGTAGAAGAGCGTAATGCGCTCGGGGTCGTTCTGCCTCCAAGCTGCATACTCGCAGCGTGAATCACATGCCGCGCTTTGAGCTCCCCGCCCGAGGTGATCGCCGCGCCACCGACCGGAATCGAGCCAATCGCGTCGCACTCACGTTGAATTTCAGGTCCGCCCTTGCGGCGAATTGCCCCCGCGACGCCGCCGCCGAGTTGCAGGTCATTGTTCGCCGCGTTGACAATGGCGTCCACATCCATTTCCGTGAGGTCGCCCTTCATGAGGATGATTCTTGCGGAGATGTCGGGCACGATCTCGCCTCTTTGCATAGAGCAGGGCTAAATCAGGGCTGCGGCCTCAGGCCTTTGCGCCGCCAGTGGCTTGAGCTTCCTTGTAGTCATAGACGCCACGACCGGATTTCCGGCCCAAACGGCCTGCTTTGACATACTGTTCGAGCAACGGACACGGGCGATATTTTTCTCCGAGCGTCCGATGCAGATGCTGCAAAATGCTGAGACGAACGTCGAGCCCGACCAGGTCAACCAGCTCGAAAGGGCCCATGGGATGGTTCAAACCGAGCTTCAGTGCTTTGTCGATATCGCCAGCGCTCGCGACTCCCTCCTGCAGCATATAAAAAGCTTCGTTTCCGATCATGGCATTGATGCGGCTGGTGACAAAACCGGGGGACTCGCGAACCACGACGACTTCTTTTCCCATCCGGCGGCCAGCCTCAACGCACGCGGCAAGCGCTGGTTCGGAAGTTTCCAAGCCGCGAACGATCTCGAGCAGCTTCATCTTCTGCACCGGATTGAAAAAGTGCATGCCGATGCAATTCTGCGGGCGAAAGGTGATCGCAGCCATTTCCGTGATGGAAAGCGAAGACGTATTGCTGGCGAAAATTGCACCGGGCCTGGCGAACTTATCGAGAATAGTGAAAATTTCGAGCTTGGTTTCCATTTCTTCGGGAACGGCTTCGATAATCAAGTCAGCTTCGCGAGCGGCGTCCTGCACGGAGCGAGAAGTGACGATGCAGCCGAGGGCTTTTGTTTTTTGCTCTTCCGTTACTTTACCGCGCGAAATTCCTTCCTCAAGAGCGCGGCGAATGTAATCAAGGCCCTGCTCGAGCACGGAATCAGAAACATCTTCCAGAATCGTGCGATAGCCGGCGAGAGCCGAGCAGTAAGCGATACCGCGTCCCATCGTTCCTGCGCCAATTATCGCAACGGTCTTAATTTCCATTGATCTCTCCGGTCATGGATTGATCCGCAATGCCCGCAATTTCCACGCAGCATTTGAGCTTATCTTACGCGCGGACAGGGAAAAGACGCGCAGCATTATCATAAAGAATCTTACGCTGCGCGACTGCCGAGATCGGCAGAGCGCCGAACTTCTCCATATTGCCGCGAATGCCGGGCACTCCCGGGCCAGGCCAATCCGTGCCCCAGAGAACTTTATCGGCAATTTCCTCGATGCGCGGAAAATACTCCATCAGCCGCTGAGGCGGGATTCCGGAAATGTCCATGTACATATTGGGATGACGGCGAACGAGAAAAAAGGCCTCATTCATCCAGAGCGGCCGGCCCCCATGCGCGAGAATAATCACGAGCTTTGGAAAATCGATGGCCACATCATCGGCAAGCATGGGCTGCGCATAAACATTGCGAGCTCCGGGGAAAATTGAAGTCCCGGTGTGAATCATCACGGGCATTTCGTGGGCCTGCGCGCGGTCGTACATTCCCGCAAGCGGGCCCAGGCCATCGCGATAAGCGTTGGGCGCAAAGAGCTGATGCGATGGATGAACTTTGAGTCCGCGAATGCCAAGTTTCGCCAGACGGTCCACTTCCGCGCCTGCGTCCGGGACATATTTTGGATGAACCGAACCGAAGGCGAGAAGGCGCGAGCGGTTTTCGGAGCAATAATCCGCAATCCAATCGTTCACCTCTGGCGGAAAACCGATGACGTCGGGGCTCACGTAATTGATGAGGCCGGCGCGCTCGATTCCGGCCTCATCCAGAAAATTCAAGAAAGACTTTGCGTCGGCCGAATAGCGCTGAACCTCCGGATAATCCCTGCGGCCTTTTTGAATCAGCGCCAGAGCGTCCGGCCTGAACATGTGAAGCGGCTGGATGTGAATGTGAATATCGATGACCGGGCTTGCTTCTGGCGTCACACTTACCTCCAGCATTTAGCGCAGATATGGCGCAAAGAACTTACGAGCTCTGCTGCGCCGAGTGCCAAACTTCTTCCAGCGCGCGGCGAGTAAACACGCGGACCATGTCGCGCCGATAAACGGGTGTTGAACCGGACGTAGTCAGCGGCTTTCCGGTGCGAATGGCGGCATGAGCAACCTCCTCGGCCAGTTCTCGCGACCACTTCTTGCCAATCAGAGATTCGGCGGCGGCGCGGACGAGTATTGGCGCCGGATTCACGGCTGAGAGCGCCACGCGCGCATCGCGGCAAACGTCGGTGCTATCGACCTCCATCGTGACGGCGACTCCAGCCAGTGGATAATCGATCGAATCGCGGACGCGAAGCTTATGGTAAACGCCGCGGCGTCCAGCCATGCGCGCAGGCACGTGAACCGCGGTAACAATCTCGTTGCGTGCGAGAGCGATGCGGTCCTTTCCATCATTTTTGTAAAACTTCTCCAGCGGGATGCGGCGCGTGCCGACGATGCTCGCGACTTCGACTTCAGCATCAAGCGCAAGGAATGCGGGCGCCGAATCGCCCGACCATGCGGCCCAGCAGAATTTCCCGCCGGGAGCAACATGGCAAATGTCGCCATCTTTCTTGAAGCAGCCGCCGAGCGATTGCCGCCAGAACTTCGACTGGTTATACCAACGGCAGCGCGTTTCAAGGCACAGATTGCCGCCGACGGTTCCCATATTGCGCTGCAAAGGCCC
>JASHYE010000484.1 GCA_030043155.1 Candidatus Acidiferrales bacterium
ATCCCCTCAAGAACAGAAGCATCAGACGCGATTCGTGTAGCGCAGGTGGCCTACCCCAGAATGGCCCGCGCCGTCCTCAGCCACCATCCTGAATGATGGAAGACTGTGTACTGGACGAAGCCTTGGCCGAGAACGAAAAGTGGCAATCCATTTAGAGCGAGGGTCTTCCAAGCGAACGCCTAAGACAGCGAGCAGCGGCGCTGCTTTTCTTCGATTGGTCAATGGTGCGTGGGCTGTAAAAAGTAGAAGGCGCTGGTCTTCGTGATGTTCTCCGCGAGAACCAGCGGCCCAAAGATTTAATGTTCCGTGCCGCGAGCCGCGCTTTTCGTCGTTCGTCAGAAGGAAAAACGCAGGGCGAACTGCATGAATCGTGGCTGAGTCATGGTGGCCGTGTATAGTCCGAACTGGCTGGGAATCTCGCTGAGCGTCGGCTCGGCGCTTTGCACATCGTAGCGCACCGAGTTGGTCATATTGAACGTCTGCCAGCTGAATTCCATCTTGCGCGCCTCGCCCAGCGAGAAATCCTTGGCCAAGCCGGTGTCGATGTCGAACATCCCGTCACCGATAATTTCGTCTCGTGTGCCCGATTCGCCCGGCCAACTGTGGCGGAACGCGTTCTCGGCGGCAGCGGGATTCGCGAAAATGTCCGGGCCGATGGGCTGGCCACCCACGTAGGCGACGCTCGGATTGGACGCTTCAGGGAGTTGTCCATTAACGACGGGCATGGCGAGGCCCTCGATGTTCCAGTCGGTGGGCCAGAAGCCGCCATTGTCCACTGATGTTGGGAATCCGGTAGTCCAGCGAAATAGCCCAGAGAACTGCCAGCCACCAATCAATGCGTTCAGCCAAGAATGGACATTCCCGGCCAGCATCTGGCCTTTACCAAACGGCAGGCGATAAACCCAGTTGGCATTGATTTGATCGAAGGCATTAAAGCTCGACAGACCGCGAAGTGTTAGCGGGGCCCAAGTGTTGATGACGATCCCGCCACCGTTATCGTCGTTACCGGTGCCGCCGCTGCCCTCCCACGCGCCGACCCGGCCCGCGTCAGAGACTTCGTCGAGGGATTTCGAGAAAGTGTAATTGAACTGGCTGATGAGGTTATCGCTCCACCGAACGTTGTAAGTCGCTTGCAGGGCGTTGTAGTCGGAGGTACCGATATTCCTCCAAGCAGTGAGAGAGCTGAACTGGTTGTGGAAGTATGCGTACGGGCCGAACTTGCTGTTAGGGACAGAGTATCCGGAAACTGAACTGGGGGTGTCCAGAATAAACAGATTGAACGTCTCGTCGTGCTCCTGGCAGGACCAAAAATCATAAATGGCCTGCGTAGCCGTGAGCGCACCGGGATCATCATCCCCGATGCAGTTGAGCCCTTGCCCATCCAAATAGCTTTGCGTAATGCTGCTCCACCCTGGGAACAAGTCCTGCCAGTAGGGAATGGACTGAACCTGGGAGGTCGGCACACCCGCTGCAACTTCTTTCGACAGCATTGTCGCCGCGGTGAAATAATCCATGTTGCTGGCCGGGTCCCTCAGATCGGTTGGCATGGCCTCGTCCACCTGCATAGGCAAGCGGCGGCCGACCGTTCCGACGTAAGCGAGTTGCAACGAAGAGCTCTGGCCGAATTCGCGCGTGAGAGTCAAATTGAACTCATTGGCATAAGGAGTCTTGAGCGACGAGTCCAAGCCCCAGTTGATGGCGAAGTTCGAGCTGCTGGGAATCTCCGGAAAGCCGCCCGGTGGCGGGGTTTCCAGTATGCACCCGGGCGCGCCGAGGGAGGGGCACGGCGGCGGCAGGCAGGTAGCACAAGTGAAACGCGGCAGGGCTTGCACCGTGTTGCCGCTGGCTCCGGCAGCGTCACCGATGTCGCTGGTCAGTCCAAACGAACCGTTCTGATCGAAAGTGTTGACGATCGGCATTCCGAAATGGTCGTAGACGATGCTGTACCCGCCGCGAATCGAAAACTGATTCTTACGGCCGAATATCTTCGACAGCCATCCCCCACCAGTGTCCGGCGCCCAAGCCAACGCCAAGCGCGGCGAAAAGTCGTGGTAATCCCAATTCCAGAAGCCCGGACCATGATTCGCCGGACCGCCCAAAAAGAACCCGAGTTCACCGGCATCAATGGCCGGCATCCCTTCTTGGGCAAGCTGACCGGATTTTTCCATCCAATCGCCCAGGTATTGACCCGAACAGCCGTTAGTCGCGGTCAAGATGCAGGGAATGACTTCTGCGCCATTGGTTTCGTAAGGCGGAGCCTCGAGCACATAGCGCAGGCCATAAGTGAAGGTCAGGTCGGGCGTTACCCGCCAAGCGTCCTGGCCGTAAAATTCGTAATCGTTGAGCGCATATTTGCGAAGGACTGGAGCGCCCTGCGCAAGAGCATTGCCTGCAGGGGTGTAGTTGTAAAAGCCGTCTCCTTCGGCCAGGATGCCGTACATGAGCATCGCCGCTGGATCGTAGCCGCTGCAGCCGAAGTCACTATTCACGGCGGGAAAACCATTATTCGCGGGGTTGAGAGGGCTGGAGAGGTTTGAGGTACAAGTGATGCCCGTCGTGTTCAAATACGCCAGATTCATCGACGCGTCCGAAAAGGACTTGGCATAGCTCGTACGGTTATCGCGAATAATGAAGAGGTTAGTGCCGAAGCTGAGAGTGTGGTTGCCGCGTATCCAGTTCAGGTTCTCGTTTAGCTCGTTGACAGGAACGACATAGGCTGTCGAGCGGGAGGTCGGGGTGAGTTGGCTCACGCCGGACAGGAGCACCGCAGGCAGGAGCGACGCGCCGGCATTCGTATCGGCCTGGCGTATAAAGTCCCAATGGAAAGTATTCACCTTGCTCGATGAAAGCACCGAGGTCAGTCCAACAATCGAGGCCTTGCTACCGTCGAGCAGCGTGGTCTGCGCTATTTGGCCGGGAAATTCCTGCGCTCCGGGGACCTTGTTGTTCTGCGTCTGCCCACGCCAGAAGATAGTCTCGGAGCCGTTTCGCGTGATTTGGTAGTCGATGCGAGTGATGAATGTATCGTA
>JASHYE010000485.1 GCA_030043155.1 Candidatus Acidiferrales bacterium
GCGAGGGCGCGCTGCATTTGCTGACCGTTCGCGACGCAGAGGGCCGCGAAGTCACGATGCAAGCGCGATGGCTCGTGGACGCCACGGGACGCAACCGCCTGCTCGCCAAAAAGCTGCAACTCAATGACAAAGTGATGGAGCAGAAGGATGTCTTCTGGTTCCGCCTGGCGAATTTCAATCCTGAGATTCTCGGGCGCATCAACGCTGTAAAAAAAGAAAATCGCGCCTTCGTGTCCTATTTCGCGACGCATCATTTTTTCGGAAAAGGAAATTGGATCTGGTGCATTCCCATGCGCGCGCCGGATAATTCGCCGTTTATCAGCATTGGCATCACCTATCGCAAAGACGTTTACCCGCACGGCCAAGTGCGCACCCTGGAGCAGTTCCTCGAATGCGTGGGGCGCGAGCACGAAATGATTGTGGAGCTCGTACGCAGTGGCACAGTTTGCGACACGAATTACTACGGCTCATACATGTGGGAATGCCGGCAGCATTATTCCGCGGATCGCTGGTACATCATTGGCGATGCCGGCAACACCGTCGACCCGCTCTACAGCGTGGGCATGGCGCTGTCGTCCGTGCAGATCCGGCAAATCGCGGCGATGATTCAGCATGAACGAAATGGAAATGATTGCCGTGAGTTCACAAAAGATTTGGATACGGCGATCAATTCGTTCCATCATAGTTTGACCCGCGACACAACGCGTCTGTATGAGTGCATGGGCGACGCATATCAGTGCCATTTGCGCGTGCATTTGATTGTCACCAAACTTTTCCATCTGGGATTACCTGCGCTGATGAACGACTATCTGTGGGATCCGCTTGGCGCGAGATTGATCAACCGATTTGCTGATCTTGCAACGCTCGAACGCGAGTCGAAGGAATTTCATGATTTGATCCGCGAAGTAGCAGCCAATTCCAAAAATCACGCCCTTGAGAATTTCATCAAAGTCCAATCGGGCGATTCGATGAATTACGAATTCTACGAATATCACCGCGAGGAGGAACTGCCGGCATCGTTGCGGCGGATGCTGTTTGGGCTAGCTCGGTTGCGCCTTGACCTTCTCGCGGCGCTCGGCTGGCGCGGATGGACACAGTTTCGACAGCATCGTGCGGTCGTAAGGGATCTGTTGCGCGGCTTGGCGCTGCTGCCATTCCACGGCAGAAAATTACGTCAAAACTGGCTTGTTCGCAGGGCGTTCCCCTTGCGCGAAACGACGACCTTGCGCGCAGAGAGCGCGACGGACGCGGCAATGGAACGTGCGAGACAGTCAGCCGCTGATTAGGCAGCGCGCCGACTTTGACACCAATCATCTCTTCGCGTAGTCGCAGCCTGCGGTCAAAACACTCATGGCTGGAGCGGCATCCATTCAAATGGAAAAAGCTTCCCGGCCGCGCTAGGGTCGAGTTTCGCGCCAGCGAGCTGAACGGCTTGGGCTAGGACCGGGTCGTTACCGGCGGCGAGGTCGGCGGCGGTGGGAACCAGCAACACATCCGGCGTAACACCAGCTTTCTCGAGGCTCTTCCCATCGCTCATGATGAGGTCTGCAGACGTGATGGCCACAGCATAGAATGCCTGCACATCCATTCCGGTATGAAATGGATAAAAGCGACCTTCCATGACAGCACCGGCCGTCAAGTCGCCGATTATTGTTCCGCGGCGATTCAACTGGATAGTACGGGCGAAGAGCTCGGATGCTGAGGCCGAGCGGCTGTCTACAAGCACAAAAAGCTTGCCAGTAAACTGCCGGCCATGGGGTTTTGCGATAAGCGCATCCTGATGTTTGCGTGCCACCGGAGTGGCAATGGTCACGTTGTGGTCAAAAAAACAGCTCGTCAAGTAGATCAGACTCTCCTGGAGACCCCCGGGATTGCCGCGCAGATCGATGACAAGAGCAGAGTGCTTGTCCGCCTTGCCAATCACTCGATCCACCTCTTCGTGAGTCATGCTAAATACGGGAATCTTCCAGATGAGTGCGTCTCCAACTTCAGCCGAACGGTCACGCAAAAAATGTCTCGAGTCGTCCGCCGCATCGGCGACGAGTTGCTGAATTGGAACATCTCCACCCGCAACAAACTTCGTGACGACATGCTCGGTGCGAACGGCACCATCCGGGGCGCGAAGCAGAAGATCAAGATCTCTTTGCGGAGAGAGAACATTGAGATAATACTCGAGATCGAGGGAACCCGACCTTGTTACATCGTACGTGTCGACCTTCAGAACTTCGTCGCCTGGATGAATTTTGCTGGCAGCGTCGGTGCCGGGCCGAACCTCGGTAATGAAACAGCGGCCTCCGACCATTTGCATTCGGAAGCCGTAATCGAAACGAGATGTGACCAGCGGAGGTATGAAATAGGTGTGCGAATCGTGAAGAGCTGAAAGGTATGTAGCGATCATGTCAAATGCCTCACTTAGCTTGCGGGCATTCTTGACGGCGCTGCGGAATTCAACGTAGCGAGTGTCGAGATCGATGCCATGAAACGAAGGGTCGTAGTAATTCTTCTTCACAGCGTCGTGGATTTGTTTGAGAATCTCTTCTACTTGTGCGCGATCGAGATTAGAAATCTGCGGCTTGGAGGAATCCTGGGCACAGGGACTTGGGACCGGGAAAACTAGAGCACTCGCAAGTAGAAGAGATACGGCAGCGCAAATCCAAAGTGGGCGTTTCATGGGCGCTGGGCGGCCTGTACTCAAATCGTAAAACGATAGATAAATTCGCTTGGGGCGCCAAGCGAGTTTATAGAGAAAATATATACATGATCGCTAAACAGACCTCAAGTCTTTTGCCTAGAATAAAAATCGACTGCGGTAGAAATTTCGAGAAGGGTCGATTTTTGAGCAAAGTGCAGACCGGGCAGCCACGGCGTCTGACCGATATGCATAAGAAAAAAGGAGGGCCTGAAGACCCCGCCTATATAGCCTTCAATTCGCTCAGTAGTGATTTGCCGGCGGCAGCGACTGACCCTTGACGATGACCCCGCGCACGCGCTCGAGTGCATGAATGTCTTCGAGCGGATTGCCTTCGACGGCTACCACATCACCCTCTTTGCCGACGGCGATCGTCCCCACGTTATCGAGTCCCAGAAGCTCCGCCGACGCCTTCGTGCCAAAGTGCAACGCTTGTTGCGGCGTCGCTCCGAAGCGCACGTCGGTCATAATTTCATCGCGCACAGTTCCCTTCCCCGGCTCGTAGGTCTGATCGGAACCCGCC
>JASHYE010000486.1 GCA_030043155.1 Candidatus Acidiferrales bacterium
TGGTTTGTCCCGCAGAGCTTCGCGAATTCCGCGAAACCCTGCGGCCTTTGCTGGAATGGAGTAGCCGGGAGCTCGCCTATTTCCCCTTGGTGTTTTCCGTCGAAGAAACGAACTCCGCCGCATTGTCGTGCAACTGCTTCAGCGAAGGCTCGTGCGCATACACCATGTGCCCCGACTCGTAGAACCGAAATTCGATGTTCTTGTCGAGCGAAGCGGGAATCGGCAAATGGTGCATTTCATACACGCCCTCGAAAAACGGCGTGGCCAGATCGAAGTAGCCCGCGTTCAACAACACCTTCATATTCGGGTTGTACTTCATTGCATCGGCCAGATCGATCATCACGTTCGGCGTGCCGGGATTTCCGTGATGCGTCATGTCCCACATTCCGGTGTTAATCTCCGGCTTGTAGATTCGGTCTTCGCCGAATTTCAGATCCTTGCGCACGTAATCGTTAAATGCCGAAACGTACGCCGAACTGATCGACGCCGACTGCGGATCGTACTCCGCTTCCTTCGCGAGCGGATCCATCGAAGGCCCGGAAAACCGCGTATCCAGCCGGCCCGTGGTCAAGCCGTTCTGGTCCTGCAGCATTTTTTCGAACTCGCCCCCGCTGATGCGCAGGTCCGCCTTCAGAATATATTCAGTCGTCAGGCCCGTGTACTCGTGCAGTTTCTCGGCGATGGCGTTTCGCTGATCAGTAGGCAGCGCGCTTCCTTGAAGCAGCGCCAGCGCATAGTCGTTCATGGAAAAGTGTTCTACTTCCTTCAGGAACGAATCCAGGTTACTCGGCTGATTGGGCAGCTTGTGGTGATACCACGCCGTCGCTGCATAAGTCGGGAGCGCGAGTTCATAGGGCAGGTCCATGCCGGGATTGCCTTCCGGCCCGTCAACGCTGTTGTCGAAGTTCAGAATCTGCGAGAGCAGCATCACGCCGTTGAAGTCCACGTCGTAATCGCCTTCGAGCGTTGCGATCAGCACCGCTGAGCGCGTCGTGCCGTAGCTCTCGCCAAACAAGTATTTCGGCGAATTCCAGCGGCCGTACTTTGCGAGGAACTGCGTGATGAATTCAGCGAACGCGTGCCCGTCCTGGTCCACTCCGTAAAACGACTTTTCTTTGTTCGGCCCAGCGATGCGGCTGAAGCCGGTGCCGGGAGCATCCACGAAAACCAAGTCGCTCGCGTCCAGCAAGCTGTAATCATTATTCACCAGCGAATAGGGCGCGGGCGCCGTGTGCGTATCATCTGCCGTCACCACCCGCCGCGGCCCAAATGCGCCCATGTGCAGCCACACCGTCGAAGAACCGGGGCCGCCGTTGTAAAGGAAAGTGATCGGACGCGATGACGCATCCGCGCCGGATTTCATATACGCGACGTAGAACATGCTCGCTTCCACCGGCGGATTCTTTTCGTCTTTCGGCGTATCTTGCGGCACGTCATCCCAACCTTGCGGATGCACCACGAGCGTTCCCGCGTACGCGTCGTAATTGATCACCTTGCCTTCCACCGTGACCGAACCTTTGCTCTGCTGCTGCTCCACTTTGAATTCGTCGCTCTTCGCCGCGTCATCTTTCGATTGCGCCTGCGCTGCTACGATCGGCAGCGCCGCAAAAATTGCAAGCGCCGCAAACGACAGAACCATTCTGCGCATCATTCATCTCCGTATTCGTTCCCTTTAAGAGGGAACTGAACCAAATTTTCCGAACATTTTCCGATTTTCGGGTGACGGAGAAACTACACTGAACTCGAATCGAATGCAATCACTCTTCGATGGAAAAAGCGCGAATTTCACGCATTTTCCCGCTGTTCGCTCGTGGGAATCCTGTCCGAAAACGCGACGAGTGTCGAATCCGCTTGGACTCCAATGTGGATGATTTTAGGATTTGGGTCGACGAGGTTTATCATGACGCAGGCATGACCTACCTGGAAAAACTTCGCGCGGCGTCTCAGGCTCGTGACTCGCTGCTATGTATTGGCCTTGATCCGGAACCGAAGCACATCGCAGGCGGTCTGGCGGCGGCGGTGGAAGCGTGTCTTCGGCTGGTCGACGCGACCGCCGATGTGGCGTGCTGCTATAAGCCGAATGCCGCGTTCTGGGAGCAGTACGGACCCCGCGGTTGGGAAGGGCTGATGCGGGTGCGGGAGGCGGTGCCGCCTGAAATCCCTGTGCTGCTCGACGGCAAGCGCGCGGATGTCCCTAACACAATGGCAGCGTACGCAGCCGCTGCATTCGAGGCGATGAGGTTTGACGCGGCTACAGTCCATGCTTATCACGGCGCTGATTCGATTTCGGTCTATGCGAATTATGCCGATCGCGGTGTATACGTTGTCTGTCACACCTCGAATCCCGGGCGAACGGATCTTCAGCACCTATTAACGGGCCAACAGCCGCTCTATCTTGCGGTTGCCAATCTTGCCGAACGCTGCAATCGCAATAGTAATGTCGGCGTCGTTATTGGCGCGACAGCGCCGGAGGAGGCTGCCCAAATACGCGCCGCATTTCCAAAGTTGCCGTTCCTAATGCCGGGAGTTGGCCGCCAGGGTGGTGACGTCGAGGCGGCTGTGCGCGCAGCCTACAACGGCGATCCCACCTCGTGCCTTATTGGAGTGGCTGGTGCCATCATGTATGCGGAAGACCGTCGCACGGCAGCGATTGCATGGCGTGACCGTATCCGTTATGCCATGAGCGAGATAATTCGCCGATAACGGCAGGTATACCGATTATGCCTTGGAGTTTTTGAGGACTGTGGCGGATGGCCTGTCGCTCGATTTCCGAGCGTGGTGCTTTTTGTCGCTTCCGCCCGGTTATCTCCGAGCTCAGCGGACCTGATCCCTTTCCAAGAGGTTTCGCAGCCGTGTGCGATTCGCGAAACACGGGTTTCAATGAATTTACGATGCACAAGAAAATGCTATACTTTTTGTTTGCACAATCACGGCCATCTCATCTGGAACTGGTTCTCACTCGAATGAAAGAAATCGCTATCGTGGGCGGCGGGCCCGCAGGGGCTCTCTGCGGCGAAAAACTAAGCTCCGCCGGATTCAGCGTCACTCTTTTTGACGAGCATCTCGCATGGGAAAAACCTTGTGGCGGCGGGCTTACGCATAAAGCCATCGAAAAATATCCGTTTCTTCTTGATAGCCCTGCTGCAAAAAAAGAAATTCGCAGCGCCGAACTGATTTCCAGCCGCGGCCATCGCGCGCGTTTTGAAATGTCGCGTCCGCTGGTGATTTATTCCCGCGCGGTTTTGAATGGACTCCTGCTCGACCGTGCCGAACGCGCGGGCTGCAAAATGCACCACGCGCGGGTGACCCGCGTTGACACTTCATCAGAGAAAGTCCAGCTAACCGCCGCGGGAAAAGACCACACCGCGGATTTCGTTGTGCTCGCCGGAGGCGCGCGCAATCAGCTTCTTCCTGGCACCACTCCGCTTCAGCCCAAAGATCTCGAAGTCACGCTCGGCTATTTCATCCCGGCGAAAGAAGAAATCGTCAAAATCAAATTTCTGAATCGCATGTCGGGATACATCTGGTCTTTTCCGCGTACCGATCATCTTTCCGTCGGCATTTGTGCGAAAATGGCCGAGTACACCACGCAATCATTGCGCGATCTTCTCGACGGCTTCATTCGCGACGAAAATATCCCCAATAATGGCGCCCGTTTTTACAGCCACGTTCTGCCTTCACCCGAATTCACAACGCTGCGCCACAGGAAAATCGCCGGACGTAACTGGGCTCTTGCGGGAGACGCCGCCGCCTACGTTGATCCCATCACCGGCGAAGGCCTTTTCTACGCGCTTCGCTCCGGCGATTTGCTCGCAGAGTCGCTTGTGAATCGCCAGCCCGAGAGTTATCCCGCGCGTCTGCGCGCTGAATTTGTCGTAGATCTCGAAATCGCCGCGCACCTCGTCCGTCGCGTTTTTCGCGGCACTTTTCTTGGAGGCGCAGTCACCACGCGCATGGTGCAGTTCGCTCGCCGCAGCGCCACTTTTCGCGAACTCCTGCGCGATCTTTTTAGCGGCGCGCAGGACTATCGAACTTTGCGGAAGCGCCTCTGGAATCAGTTCGGCGTCACGCTGGGCGAATTTGTTAGCGACTTTTTCCGCGCGCCGCACTCTTCCATTACGCCACAAGAGGAATAATGAAGCGTTCATCGGCTCGACGCGTAAAGCCAAAATCAAGAGCGAA
This sequence comes from Candidatus Acidiferrales bacterium, assembly GCA_030043155.1. The sequence continues at coordinate 4,183 of JASHYE010000486.1, forward strand.
GGCGAAATCAAAATCGAGACGTGCATCCGCTTCTCGATCCCACGCCGGAAATAAATCAGCGGCTCCCGTCGGCCTTCCGCGATTTCCTAAGAATCTTGCGGGTAGCATCGAACGCACTGTAGAGTTTCAATGGACTATCGCGGCATTCAATCCCGATCTGCCCGCCATTTTTTCCACTCCTTCGATGATTGCTCTGATGGAAGTCGCTGCGGCAAAAGCCATCCAGGATCATTTGCCGCCGGGAACGATCAGCGTAGGCACGCGCATCGAAGTCGATCACCTCAAGGCTGTGCCGCAGGGAACACTAGTGCGCGCGGATGCGAAGCTCGTCGACGACGATGGCAGATTTCTCGAATTCGAAGTGGAAGCGCACGCAAACGACTTGTTAATCGGCCGCGGCAAAGTTTATCGCGCCATCGTTACGCTGAAAACTCCCGACTCCATCGCCCGCAAATAATTTCGCGCCTATTCACAAGCGTCCTGATGAGCAAAATTGCCGTCGGACAGGGCCCATCCTATAGTTCCGCGAGAATCTTTTATTTTCACCCACCACTCCGCCTTTGGGTGGGGAACATCCATGACACTCTCATGCACGAAAGTGATTTTTCCGTTCAGCCATACTTTCCAATATCCTTCGCCGTCGTAATGAAGCACGTAAAACGTGTCACCACGTTTTATCGGAGTGTCCGGTATATCGCGATCTGAATTGAAGGGAATCGGCTCAGAAATAACCTCGCCGGTTAGGCCAGTGACGATGGCTCCCTTCGACAAGGTTTCAATTACGTGCGTTCCGTTCGGGCTGTCCACAACGGCCACCTTCTTTGCGACCGTCCATTGCCGGTACTTGCAACACTCAAAGGGACAGGCTCCCACATCTACGTAAACGCGCGGTGGTTTCTGATTCTTGTTTGAGCCAGCGTTGCCGCCAGCCGTTAAGATCAGAAGCAAGATAATTTGACCCATGGATTTTTTCCCTCAGCGCTCGACTCAAGTATGACCCTGTGGACGAGTGGGCATTTGCGCAGGCCAAAATCAATAGCCGGGGCGGGAAGCGGAGCGAGCGCGCGGCGCGGCGGCGACTGCTCGTGGAACCACGGTGGCCATTTTACGAATCATCGCCAGCACAAGCTTTTTGTCGTCGTCGGTTAGCGTCGTACTGTATTTTTTGATGTCCGCAAGGAAGCGAATTTCTTCTTCGGAAAGCTCGCCCAGAATTTTCTTCGTTTCGCGATCCTGAGGCGTGTCGGCGCCGGGGAAAAAATCCGCGAGGCTGATTTCCATGGCTTCAGCGATTTTTGCGAGCGTTTCGAGCGACGGCACAGTGTGGCCGTTCTCAACCCGCGAAAGGTAGCACCGAAGCAACCCGGTGCGCCGCTCGATGTCGCCCTGGGAAAGCCCGCGATCATTTCGATACGACCGAATCACTTCGCCGATATTTACCTTTGGCTTTTCCTTGGGCACGTGGAAGCTCCTTCGCGCGACATCTTCGCAGCAACAGGAATCACGCGCAAGGGCTTTATTGGCTGATTCTCAAAAAGTAACCAAAGTGATAACAATGTCCAGCGGAAACGAATTTGCCTCAAGGCGCAGCTCATGGCGCTGGAACCGAGAACGTGGTTTGCAAAGTAAAGTCGAGAACCGTTTCGCTCGGCACGCGGACTTGCTGGCCCTTGGTGAGCACTTGAACCGCTGTACCGGCTCCGCCGCCGATGGCAGCTCCGGCGGCAGCGCCTTTGCCGCCGCCTGCAATCGCGCCAATAACTGCGCCAAGCACGGCTCCGCCTCCGATGCGCACCGCGCTTTGCTGACCGCGCGAGGCGCCGGCCACGTCATAATCGCCGGTGGCGATGGGCACAATCATTCCGTTGATGCGAATACCGGTCAGCCCAAGCTGCAATTGTGACTGTCCCTGGATTTTTCCTGCGGACTGCACCTGTTCGAGCTTCCCGTAAGCGTCAGCGCCTTTTGGCGCGACCACAACACTGTTGACAACCAAATCTTTTTCCAGGCTCGCGTGAAATTGATCGCCAACTTGATTCGTTGAAGAGTCCACGCTGTCGATCATGCGAACTTCAATCACGGTGCCGGCGGGGATGGTGATCATTGAGCCTTGCGCTGCCGCGGCGGGAGGCGGCTGCGGGGGCGCGGGTGGAGGAGGGGGCGCAGGGTCGAAGCTGAGCGTCAGGATGTCCTTTGTGGAGTAATACTTCACCTGACCGTTCACTTCGAAACGAATGTTGTATTGGCTTCCGCCAACGTATGTGCCATGGATGACGGCGCCGTTGCGCAGCTCGAGCGTGTCCGCTGAAACGGAAGTGGCCGCGATCGCAAGCGCGGCGAAGGCGACGAGCACCGCGAGCGAAGCTTCAAATAGGCAAGTTAGGACTGCCTTTCTGTGCATGAATACCCCCTGAGATGTTGGTGCGTGCCTGCGGCGGAGTCGGTTCGCCGAAACGACTGGAACGCAAAAGTGCGCAAAAGTTATCGATTAGAAATTTGGCGAGCCTTTGTTTTGTATGAGTTACGTCGGTTTCTAATAATTGACGTGTTGCGTTAGAAATGAGGCGAAAGTCGCTGTGGGCACTTCGGGACGGCCTATCGCTGGCGGTTCTGTACGTGCTTGCTACTTCCGCCTCCAAACTCGCGCTAGTTGAAAGCTCGCATTGACGTTAGCACGGCGAACGCACATGGGCAAGAATAGATTGCAGGAATAGAGAGCGGGTGCATAGGCAACGACGCTGATTTGCGATTCAGAAGCCGCAGAACTTCACAAAGGCTGCGAAGCTCTGCGCGTTCTGGAGGCTTGAGGCTGGATTCTCGAGACTGGAATGACAGACCAAACGAGGGTCTGGTCACTCATAGCGGAGAGCGACCATGGGATCGACCTTCATCGCGCGGCGCGCGGGGATGTAGCAAGCGAGCAGCGCGATGAGCGTGACGGTAAGCGCCATTCCGGCGATGAGCAGCCAGCCGTGGCCTCCAAAACCGCTGAACATTGAAGCGATAACTCGCGGTAAAGTGAGCGAAACGAGCACGCCCGCACCGACTCCAATCGAAATCAGGATCAATCCATTACGCATAATAAGCGCCAGCACATTGCGGCGTTCGGCGCCAAGGGCCATGCGGATGCCGATCTCGTGCGTGCTCTGCGCGACGAGATAGGAAAGTACGCCATAAATTCCCGCCGCTGCCATCAAGAGCGCGACGAGAGCGAATCCGCCCATCAATTCGGCCATGATGTTGTCGCCCTGGCCGGAGTCAGAAATAACGCGTTCCATCGTTTTCACGTCGCTGACGGCCTGGGCGCTGTCGACGGACCAAATGGCGTGACGAAACGAATCAGAGAATCGGGTTGCGGCGATGCGCGTGCGAATCACGAAGCTCATGTTGCCAGCAGGTTGCTGGAAGAAGGGCAGAAAGATGTGCGCACGGGGGTGCTCTTGGCCAATGACTTCATTCACATTGCCAACGACGCCGACGATTTCGGTGGCGTGCGGCCCGGGTCCGCTATCGATTAGAAGGCGCTGGCCGAGAGGGTTCTGATTTGGGAAATAGCGATGGGCGAAGGCCGAATCGACTATTACTACGGCCGGTGCGTTAGGTCCGTCGTACGCAGTGAACTCGCGGCCCTGCAAAAGTGGAATTTGCAAGGTGTGAAAATATCCGGGGCTAATGGCGAAATATCCGCACCGGGGTACATCGGCAGGTGCAGGAACAGGCCGGCCCTGCACGATGAACGGGACGCTATCGGGAAACTCGAACGGCAGAGTGGTGGTAATAGCTGCCGAGTCCACTTCCGGGGATTCACCAACTTTGCGCAGAGCATTTCGAAAGAACTGAGATTGGCGCTGCGCGGAGCCGTAATATTCGAGTCCGCGCAAATTTACCGAAGCGGTTAGAACACTTTCCGGATTCAGGCCCGTAGCCGCGCGCATTTCAGCGATGAATTCCTGAACGAAAAGGCTTGAGGCCGTGAGGAGAATCACCGATAAAAAGATTTGAGCGATGACGAGCAAGCGCTGGAGGCGAAGACGCTGGCGCGCGCCGGTGGCTCCGCGAGCTGTTTGCTTGAGGCGTTCGCCCGGATCATTACGTGAGAGGCGCAGCGCGGGCGCGATGCCGACGAGGATCGCCACGATAACGGAAATTAGCGTTGTAAAAATCAGAACGCGGGAATCGATGCCGATGGTTTGACCAATCGTAGCCACGGTGTCATTCCACGTGAACTGAGACAAAATTCCGCGGAGGCTGAGGTAGGCAAGTAAAATTCCGAATGCGCCTCCGGCGACGGAAAGCAGAAAGCATTCTGTGAGCAATTGACGCGCGAGGCGCAATCTCCCCGCGCCGAGAACAGCGCGAATGGAAAATTCCTGCGCACGAGCCGAATTGCGGGCGAGGAGCATGCTGGCGACGTTCGCGCAGGCAATCAGAAGTACGAACGCTACGGCCAGACCGAGCACCGTTAGCGCGCGCTCCGTGTTCGAACCGGTGCGAAAGTAGTGCTGCTCGGTCATGATCTGCGCGCCCCAATTCTTATCGCTGTCGGGATGAGCGTCGCTGAGCCGCGCGGCGATGGTATTCATCTGCGCGGCGGCTTCGGAGATGGCGATGCCCGGCTTGAGGCGTGCGAAAACGCGCAAGAAACGGAAACTGCGTTTTCCGGGACCAAATTCCTCATTGGAAAAGACGAGCGGCGACCATATCTGCGCGGGTGAGTCATAGGTGGCGAAAGCTGCCGGAATCACGCCGACGATGACATGATGGTTGCCATTGATTTTGATTTCGCGACCGAGAATATGGGGATCGCCCGCAAATTTGCTTTTCCATAATTGCGCGCTGATTAATACAGCTTGATCTTTACCGGCCTCGTCTTCACCGGGAGCGAACAAGCGGCCGATGACCGGCTCCACTTGCATGACCTGAAAGAAATTTGCGGAAACGCGAGCGCCGGGCACAAATTCGGGAGTGAAGTCGCCGCTGATGGTGAAGTCATCGAAATCGGCGGCAGCCATGCCGCTAAAATCGGTCGCCTGAGCGCGCCAGTCCAGGTAATCCGCCGCTGAGACGGGCGGTCTATTGAGCGAGAATTTGTTCGCGGGATCTTTGCTTGTGATTGTGATGAGGCCATTAGGATCGCGCACCGGCGGCTCGCGAAGAAGCAGTCCGCTTACGATGCTGAGAACGGTTGTGTTGGCGCCGATGCCGAGGGCGAGGGTGAGAATGGCGACGGCGGTGAAGCCGGGAGATTTGCGCAGCATGCGGAAGGCGTAGCGAACATCTTGCGCCAAATCTTCCAGCCAGGTGAGTGTCCAGACTTTTCGCGTGTCTTCTTTGACGCGCAGCACATTGCCGAATTTGCGGAAGGCGGCGGTGCGGGCCTCTTCGGGGGACATGCCGCGGTCGAGGTTGTCCTGAGTTTCGCGGGCGATGTGGTCGCGAATGTCGTCGTCAAAATCGTCCATCATGCGTTTACGAGCCATTAGGTGTCCTCAAGGCTGCAAGTTCGTGTATGGGAAGGTGAATGAACCGCAATCCATCGCGCAAACAGCGTGCGCGAATAGGAAAGAGTAGCGACTGTTTTCAAGGGTTCTTTTCTGCGCGCCATCTTATTCATAGCGAAGAGCAATCATTGGATCGACTTTCATGGCGCGGCGGGCGGGGATGTAGCAGGCGGCGAGGGCAACGAGCACGAGTAATGCTGCGACGGTAACGAAGGTCAGTGGATCAGCGGCGCTTAC
>JASHYE010000487.1 GCA_030043155.1 Candidatus Acidiferrales bacterium
AAACGCAGGAAAAAATCTTGCCCAATGGCCTGTGGCAGCGATGCAGACGGTGAGCACAAGAACGCCGACGAGCTGCATGAACATCAGCGCACGGAACGCGCCGACGCGCCGCGTGGCGAAACGCGCCATGTAGTCGGCTACGCCCCAGCCGAGCGCCGCCGACAATCCGAGAAGAACGCCCACTCGTCACTCCGTTCACAAACAGACGCGCCGCGACTGCTTCGCAAAATACGACACGCAGGATCGCGAAAAAGGAAAGCGTTTAATGTAACAGGGATTGTTTTAACTTTTGGAAGGGATTTTCAATCCGAGGTGAGCCATCACTTTTTTCAGATCGTCCCAGACGTCGCCCTTCGCGTTGGGATTGCGGAGGAGATAGGCCGGGTGATACGTGGCCATCATCGGAATGCCGCGAAATTCGAGCCACTGGCCGCGCAGCCGTGAAATGGACTGTTTGGCACCATAGAGCGCCTGAAAAGCGATGGCGCCGAGGCAAACGACAACTTTCGGCTGAATGACAGCGAGCTGGCGATATAAAAACGGCGAGCACGTTTCCATTTCGTCCGGCTCCGGCGCGCGATTTTCCGGCGGACGGCATTTCACGACGTTGCAGATGTAGACGTCATCGCGCTTAAGGCCCATGGCTTCGATCATTTGGGTTAGCAATTTTCCGGCGCGGCCGACGAACGGCAATCCCTGAATATCTTCATCGCGGCCCGGGCCCTCGCCGACAAAAACAAGCTGTGCGTGCGCGTTGCCGGCGCCAAAAACGATGGTATTGCGCTGCTGGCAAAGGCGGCATCGCTTGCAGTCGCCAATGTCTTCGCGGATGCGCTCGAGGGAATCGCCTTCGATACGAGCGGTTGGTTCGAAAAGCGACGCGGCCTTTATCACCGGTAACGGTGTGGCTGATGATGCCGCGGGAGACGACGCTTGCAGCTTCGCTCTCATGGCTGCCGCGGTTGCGGGAACATAGGTGGAAGTGGCGGCTGGAGGGATTTCGGATTTCGGCTGGTTTTTCGACGCAACTGCACGATTCACATAAAAGGGAGAGATTTTTAGATCGGCGAAATAGGCGAACCAGGCTTCGAGTTTCGCGCGGGCGTCAGAATTCACTTCGCGCCTTTGTGGAGCGCGAGCACGCGGTCAAGGATGCGATTGGCCACATCGAATTTGGACATTTTGGGCAGAGCGATCCCTTCGCCGCTGCGCAAAAAGAGCGTGACGACGTTGGTGTCCGTATCGAAGCCCGCGCCTTCTTGCGTAACATCGTTCGCGACGATCATGTCCGCGCATTTGACAGCGAGTTTGCGCCGCGCATTTTCGGCAACGTGGTCAGTTTCCGCGGCGAAGCCCACGAGAATTCGCGAACTGTTTTCGCGTCCCAGCTCAGCGAGAATATCGGCGGTAGGCTCCAACTCAAGCATCAATTTTCCTTCGCTGCGCTTGATTTTTTGTGCTGCGGCTGCGGCGGGCCTGTAATCGGAAACAGCCGCCGCCATAATCACCGCGTGCGCGTCCTTTGCATGGTCGAGAACGGCGCGGTGCATTTCCTCAGTGGAGCGAACGGGTAACCAATCGACTTCGTTCGGCGCGTGCAATTCAGTTGGACCGCTGACCAAAGTTACATGCGCGCCGCGGCGCGAGGCTGCATCGGCCAATGCGTAGCCCATTTTCCCGGAAGAACGATTGGTCAGCATGCGAACCGGATCTACATCTTCGACGGTCGGCCCCGCGGTGATTACGATTTTCATTCCGTCGAGATCGTGTTTCAGTCCAAGCACATCACAAACCGCGCTCGCAATAGATTCAGTGGCCGCAAGCCGGCCCGCGCCAACCATACCGCACGCGAGATAGCCCTCATCGGGCTGAACCACGCGAACGCCACGCGCGCGAAGCGTTTGCAGATTCTGCTGCGTTGCGGCGTGCTCCCACATATTCACGTTCATGGCCGGAGCCACAATGACGGGGGCTTTGGCAGCAAGATACAGCGTGGTCAAAAAATCGTCAGCAATTCCATTTGCCAGCTTTGCCAGAATGTCCGCCGTGGCAGGGGCGATCACCAACAAGTCGATGCGCTGCGCGACGGCAATGTGTTCGATAGCGCTTTCAAGATTCGCGCCGCCTTGATTCTCCTTGAAAAGGCCGGTGATGACTTTTTCACCCGTGAGCGCGGCAAATGTAAGAGGCGCGACAAATTCCTGGGCGGCACGGGTCATGATTACCTGAACGGCGAGCTTCTCCTGCTGCAGCCGCCGAACCAACTCCGCGGCCTTATATGCTGCCACGCCACCCGAAACTCCGAGCGCCACACGCATCACATCACCGCCCATGTTCCTATTCGATGCGAAAACAGGATCCCCAAGAACTTATCCCCTTTTGCGCTTGGCATCTTCGTCCGTGCCGTCCGCGCTTTCCGGCAGTTCGAATTCCAGCATTTTCTTTCGCATCTCCTCTTCGGCAACACGAGTAAATTTATGGTTCTTCGGGTTGTCGACCATGGGTCTTCCTCCCGCCATCAATTGC
>JASHYE010000488.1 GCA_030043155.1 Candidatus Acidiferrales bacterium
ACCTATCAAAGTGCAAATGACTTGCCTTTTGTGTAACGGATTTTAAAAGTACTAGTATCAGGATTTTACCTATTTCACATAGGGCGAATACCTTAGGAAAGATCGTGAGGTTTTTTCGTAGTACGCGTAAATTTTTCGGAGCGAAGAGCGTGTGTCGAAATGGTAAGTACTGTAAAACTACAGAGTTAGTGGCCCCAAGGGATTTCGCTGAGAGGCGATGAGGAGCTCGCCTTGAAATGAGGAGGAGACGGGACGGCGGCGCAAAGCTTCCTCCGCAGAGATACGTGCCGCATATTCGTTGTTGTTTATCTCCGACAGGTGGGCTAGCACCAGATACCGCGTGCGACCGTCGAAATCATCGGGACTAGCCAAGTACTCCTCGATGTCCTGATTCGACAGATGACCCCTCCGGCTTTTAATCCGCTGCTTAACATACCAAGGATATGGTCCTGCTTTTAGCATTTCCAGATCATGATTGGATTCGAGAATCATACAGTCTGCCTCTCGCAGATGCTGCCTTACAGACAGGGTCAGACAACCTAGGTCCGTCACAATCGCAACCTTGGCCCCATCTGCACGAAAGGTGTAGCCCACAGGATCAACCGCATCATGCTCAAGTTGGAAAGGAGAAACTTCGATATCGCCGATGGTGAAACGTTCGCCGGCGCGAATATGCTCGACGCGGTTGATTTTTTTCGCGGAGGCTTCGGGAAGAATACGGCGGATTTCAACGCAAGTGCTTTCGGTGAGGTAAGCGGTGGCGTGGAAATGCGCGAGAAGCTGCGGAAGGCCGCTGGAGTGATCGGTGTGTTCATGGGAAATGAGAATGCCGTCGAGACGCTCGGGAGACTTGCCGAGGGCGGCAAGGCGGCGGAGAGTTTCTTTGCGTCCCAGGCCGGCGTCAACGAGGAGAGAAGTGCTTTCGGTTTCCAGCAGCGTGGCGTTGCCGGAGCTGCCTGAGGCCAGAATGGAAACTCGAAAGCTGATAAGCCCTCGCGAGCCGCGCGAATGCGGTGCGGTGATTTGCGCGACTTGCGATGAATGATGACAAAGGGATGGAAGTTCGTCAACGGAATAGCAACAGCAAGTGACGAAAAAAGCGGCTCGGCGGTCGTTTCCAGGAAGGGCAAGACAACTGCCACGGCGAGATCCTTCGTCGCGGGAAACGCTCCTCAGGATGACAAGGAAAAGGCTGTATCAGGAGCTTCGGGGAGTCGCAATAGCGCAGCCCTTCCTGCGTCAGGGTAAACAAGCAGCGCCCCTACAAGCTAGATGGCGTCAGCAGGTGAGGTGCCCGGGTTGGAGTTTGAAACCGTTGAGATTGCCGAGGACGGCAGCGGCGGCGGTGGAAGGCTGAAACATTTGCTGCGCGAGAGATTGAATTTCTTCTGAAGTGACGGCTTCCATGGCGGCGATGCGATCTTCCGGCGAAGTGTAATTCCCGAAATAAAGGAACTGGCGCGCGAGGTCGCTCATGCGTGAGCCGGTGGATTCGAGAGATAGAAGCGTGCCGCCTTTGAGATTAGCCTTGCAGCGGCGAAGCTCATCGGCGGGAACGGGAGTTTCTTTCAGTTTTCGCAGTTCTGCGACGACAGAGGCGATGAGGCGCTCGGCGGTTTCGAGGCTTGTTCCGGCGTAGACAGAAAGCATGCCGGAGTCGCTGTAATGATTGGTTTCGCTGAAAATGGCGTAGGCAAGGCCTTGCTTTTCGCGGATGTTTTGAAACAGGCGAGAGGACATGCCGCTGCCGAGAAGATTGTTTAGAACAGAGAGCGCGTAACGACGCGGATCGGTCATGGAGCAGGCAGGCATGCCGATGCAGATGTGGACCTGTTCGAGCTCGCTTTTGGAGCGAGTGGCGAGAGCGGCGGCAGGAACAGGAGGAATTGCGGCATGGCCGTTCGCGGCGGGTTTGGACTCGCCGAAGCGCGGCGTTATGAGATCAAGTAGCCTTTGGTGCGAGATGTTGCCGGCAGCAGTGATGACAATGTTGTTTGGCGCGTAGATGCGGCGAAAGGCGGAGCGGAGGGTTTCGCGAGTGAAGCTGCCGACCGTTTGAGAGTTGCCGAGGATGGGGCGGCCGAGCGGATGCTGGCCCCAGAGATTCTGGGTGAACATTTCATGAACGAGATCTTCGGGATTGTCTTCGACCATGCGAATTTCTTCGAGGATGACGGAGCGCTCGCGGTCAATCTCGTCAGCGGGAAATTGCGGGTCGAGCACCATGTCGGCAAGAACGTCGAAGACGGTTTCCAGGTGCTCGTCGAGGACGCGAGTGTTGAAGCAGGTCATTTCCTTGGCGGTGAAGGCATCGACCATGCCGCCGACGGAATCGACTTCGCGGGCGATTGCTTCGGCAGTGCGGCGGCTGGTGCCTTTGAAGAGCATGTGTTCGAGGAAATGAGAGATGCCGTTGAGCTCAGGAGTTTCGTTGCGCGAGCCGGAGCGAATCCAGATGCCCGCGGAAACGGAACGAACGTTAGGCATGGATTCGGTGACGACAACGAGGCCGTTGGGCAGAGTGGTTTGCTCGACGGGCCGGTTTTCAAAGGACATAGCCATTCCTTTAGTCAGCGCGCGAGAAGATAGCGCACGCGCACAAATCGAAAATGAATCAGTGAAATGACGAGAGAAAGAATGAGCACGGACTGGGAAGCTCTATCGCGAGAGTTAGAAAAGTTTCTCGTCGGGAGAGAGTTTGCCGTATTCGCTAGTGTAATGCAAGGGCACGTCGGAGTAGGTTCCGCGGTCGAGGGAATAAACTTCGCAACTGGAGTAAGGGTGGGAGTAGACGTGAAGGCTGGTGGCGCGCTCGTTGAATTCGGGAAGATTGAGAACCTGATGAACGGGCTCTTCGCGCTGGACGGTGCCGGGATGGTTGTAGTCCATGTCGTAGGAGATGCTCGGAGAAATGTGGCAGGTGCCGCGGGCGTGGTCCTGATTTTCAACGCGGAAATTCTGGACGCGCAATTTGCCGATGGGCACGGCCATCCAGCAATTCTGTCCGCGATGATTGTGAATGCGGCTGAATTGGCCGACTTCCCAGCAAATCGCGATGACTTCGAAGAGGCCGCATTTGAAGACGAGATTCCGCGTGTAATGGCTTTTGGCGTAGAAGAGGTAGGGCTGCAGGGTTTCGACGCGGATTTGGTTTTGTTGGAGGTATTTTTCGATTTTCGGAAGAGTGAAATCTTCGCGATGAATGGCA
>JASHYE010000489.1 GCA_030043155.1 Candidatus Acidiferrales bacterium
TGAATTTGCTGCCGATCGGGCAGCTCGATGGCGGACACATTTTGTACAGCGTGGCGAGCGGGTATCACCGGCGCGTTTCAATCGCCTTTGGAATTGTGCTCGTGGTGATGGGAATATTCTTTATCGACTGGATCATCATTGCGGTGCTATTTTTGTTTCTCGGCTTCCGGCATCCGCCACTGATCGATCCCTGGACTCCGCTCGACAAAAAGCGGCGCGCGTGGGCCATCGTTGCGCTGATTATTTTTGTGCTTTGCTTTACACCGATACCGCTGACCGTGCCGCGCTGACTTCTCTGGCAAGCCCTTTTCTTTGACACACTCTTAGAGCAAACTGACCGGATCGACGTCGACGATCACGGCGCCGTCAGGGATTTTCTTTTCGGCGCAGAATGTGAGAGCACCTTCGAGCACTTGCGCGAGTGCGCGGCGGTTCGACGATTTGAGCAGAATCTGAAAGCGAAAATCACGGCGCAAACGCGAGAGAGCCGCGGCGGCGGGCCCGAGCACTCTCATGCCGGCACGTTTGTGCGAATCGAGCCACGAGGCGATGGAGCGCGCCCAGCGGCTAGCGTTTTCGATTTTGCGATCGCGCACGAGGATATTAGCGAGCGCGACAAACGGCGGATAGTGCATCACCCGGCGAAAATGAATTTCGCATTCGAAAAAGGCGTTATAGTCCTGATCAACAGCGTGCTGAATCGCGTAATGCTCCGGATAAAATGTTTCAATCAGCACTTCGCCGGGCAAATGGCCGCGACCAGCGCGTCCGGCGACTTGCGTGAGCAACTGGAAGGTGCGTTCTGCGGCGCGAAAATCGGGACGGCCCAGCGCGAGATCCGCAGCGACCACGCCTACCAAAGTGACGCGCTCGAAGTCATGGCCTTTGGCGACCATTTGCGTGCCTACGAGCAAATCCAATTCGCCGCGCGCGAAGGCGCCGAGAATTTTCTGATATTCGCGCTTGGTGCGAACGGTGTCGCGATCCAGGCGGCCGATGCGTGCTTTGGGAAACTGTTCGCGCAAGAATTCCTCGACGCGTTCGGCGCCATCGCCGACAAAGTACAGATATTGGGATTGGCACTTCGGGCAAAGCTTCGGCACAACGCTGAAATAGCCGCAGTAATGACATTCGAGGCGCGCTTTGCGCTTGTGATAGGAAAGCGCGATGCTGCAGTTTTTGCATTCAATGCCGGCGCCGCAACCGCGGCAGAGCACGTACCATGAGTAGCCGCGGCGATTGATAAGCACGAGCGCCTGCGTGCCTTCTTCGAAGCGTTTGCGGATAGCGGCGATGAGCGCGGCCGAAACGGGCGCGGAGCGATGACTCTTGCGAAATTCCTCACGCAAATCGACGAGCTGAACGCGAGCGAGCGGACGATCGGCGACGCGAGTGGTTAATTGCAGCAGCTTGTACTTTCCAGTTTGCGCGTTTTGGAAGCTTTCGAGCGACGGAGTGGCAGAACCAAGCAGCGCGACGGCGTTGACGAGACTCGCGCGAACGACCGCGGCATCACGACCATTGTAGCGCGGAGTTTCCTCCTGCTTGTAGCTGCCCTCCTGCTCTTCGTCGACAATAATCAGACCAAGATTCTCGAGCGGAGCAAACACGGCGGAGCGCGTGCCGAGGACCACGCGCACTTCGCCGCGCCGCACGCGCCACCATTCGCGGGCGCGCTCTTTGTCGGAAAGGCCGCTGTGCAGCACGGCCACGCCGGCACCGAATCGCGCGCGCACCAGACGACTGAGCCATAAAGTGAGTGCGATTTCCGGCACAAGTACGATCGCCGTGCGGCCCTGCGCGAGAGCCGCTTCCATCGCGCCGAAATACACTTCTGTTTTGCCGCTTCCGGTAACTCCATGAAGCAGAGTGGCAGAAAACTTGCGAGATGCGAGCGAATCGCGCAGAGAGGCAATGGCGCTCTGCTGCTCCGCGTTGAGTACATTGGCTGGCGGGACGAAATTCGCTTCCCAGGAACCTTCGTCCGAATCATCATCCGACGAGAGCGGCTCTTCCCACAGCTTCACTTTGCCATTTTTCTCGAGGCGGGCCAAAAGCGCGCGGGACACGCCTTGCTTCAACAAAATAGGAACGGGCAAAGGGCCGCGCACGGCGGTCAAAATTTCGCGAACCTTTTCTTCCTTTAGATCCGCAGCGGTTGCCGCGTCATTCCAGGCGACGATTTTCTGCAGGCGTTGGCTCTTGCGCTCGATGCGCTCGCGAACGGCGACGATTCCACGGCGGACGAGCCGCTCGACGGCAGCTTCGCCGCCAGCGATGCGCTTTATTTTTGCGGATGAGACGGCATCTTTGCCGAAGTCGAGCAGGTCGAGCGTCTCCCAATCAGCGGCTTCGGCTGCATCGGCGGGCCCGCGCTCCTTCATCGCGTCATGGAATGCGCGGCCGTGTTCGGTGAGAACGTATTCACGATGGCCGCGCAGCTCAGCGAGAGGCGGCAGCATGGAGCGAAGCGTTTCGCCGATTGGCGCGACGTAATAGCGGCTGATCCATTCGCCCAAACGGAGGAGTTCCGGGGTGAGGGCCGGAATTGCGTCAACAATCTCGTTAATTTCTCTGATTTTTGTTTCGTCATGCGGCTCGGGTACATACTTCACAGCTACGCCAACCATGGCTCGGTTGCGAAACGGCACGACTACGCGGCTGCCGATGATTTCCGCAGCGGCCAAATGCACGGGGATTGCGTAAGTAAACGCCGTACGCAGCGGGACAGGCAGAGCAACGTCGCAAAATCGTGCAGTCATGGCCGCAGTAGTTTAACACCCGACGATACCGGCGCCCGGCGCACACGCTGGAAGCCATCCGATGATTATCGCGAGGCGCTCAGCGGCTTTGCTTCAGCGGCTGAAGCCGTCGGTTCTTGGGCGGTTCATGTCAGAGCCAAAGCCTGTCTGCGCAGGCAGGCTCCGACCGCTGAAAAGCATTGATAAAACAGTTTCTAGATGCTGACGAGCGCGACGCCGACGAAAATCAGCGCGACGCCGGCCCACTGGCGGCGGCCAAGGCGTTCATGAAGAAACGCCGCCGCGAAGAAGAGCGTCACCACGCCGTAAAGAGAAGCGAGGACCGTGGCGATGGCGATTTCTTCCTGCTTGAACGCCAGATTGTTGGCGACAAAACCTGCGGTGTCCGCGAGACCAATGAAAAAAATCAGCCAGGCAGTCGAGCCGCGCGGAATTGCCGCGGACTGCTGGAGTGGACGCGCGAGAAGAGCGAGCACAAGAAAAGAAACCAGACGGATGACCCAAACGGAAGCGAGTCCGCCGAACACAGGCATGACGCGAAAGCCCAGAATCCAATAATTTACACCAAAGGCCAGAGCGGCAGCGAGCGCCCAGGGAACTCCGCGCAACATGTGACGGCGATGATCGGACAGATCAACCGTTGCCGTTCCTGGACTTGTCGAATTCGGCGCGCTGGCTGGCGAGGGAAGCGCGAGCGCGGCGAGAATCACACCGAGAATAACGATGGCCACACCCGCGGCGTGGGCAGGCGTCAACCGCTCACCAGTGATAATCGAAAGCAGAACAGTGAGGGCGGGATAACTTGCAGCAATGGGAGAGACGAGCGCCAGCACGCCAATTTCAAATGAGCGGTAAAGGGCGAGAGCGCCGAACACACTTATAAC
>JASHYE010000490.1 GCA_030043155.1 Candidatus Acidiferrales bacterium
GTCATCGCCGGATCGACGCGCATGAAATCCGGCACCGCGCAGAAGATGGTTCTCAATATGATTTCCACGGCAACGATGACGCGCCTCGGCTACATCTACGATAACTGGATGATTGGCCTCGCAAAAACGAACGTGAAGCTATGCCGGCGGGCGCTGCGAAATTTGTTCGAAGCCAGCGGAACAACCGCGCAGCGCGCGGAAGAAGCCATGCGAAAAGCGCGGGGCGACCTGCGCGTTGCACTCGTGATGCTGAAGTCCGGAATCGACGCGCAGACAGCGAGCCGCGCGCTGGCCGCACAGCGAGGCGACGTTCGCAAGGCGCTCGCGAGCGCAAAGCGAACTCCCATCAACAGGAGCGGAAGACGCCATGGATAAATTCATCATTCAAGGCGGGCGTCCTCTCGAAGGCACGGTGCGCATTAGCGGCGCAAAGAACGCCGCGCTGCCTATCATGGCAGCCGCGCTGCTCACTTCGGAAAAAGTTCAGCTCGAAAATATTCCACGCGTGCGCGACATCGTTACCATGGCAAAGCTGCTTGCGCACATGAAAGTGCACGTAATTGCGCAGGATGTGCCGCCTTCGGCGATGACCATCCAAACCGAGGAAATTTCGCACGCCGAAGCGCCCTACGAACTCGTCAAAACCATGCGCGCGTCAGTGCTCACACTGGGGCCGCTCGTCGCGCGATTCGGTTACGCGCGCGTTTCGCTTCCCGGAGGATGCGCCATCGGTGCGCGTCCTATCGACCTGCACATTCAGGCACTGGAAAAAATGGGCGCGAAGATGGTCACAGAGCACGGCTACGTCGAAGCGCGGGCGCAACGGCTTCGCGGCGCGGAAATCCACTTTGAAAAAATCACCGTCACCGGCACGGAGAATATTTTGATGGCCGCGACCCTCGCCGAGGGCGAAACGATCCTGTCCAATGCGGCGCGCGAGCCTGAGATTACAGATGTGGCAGATTTGCTCATCAAAATGGGCGCGAAGATTGAAGGCGCGGGGACTTCGACAATTCGCGTACGCGGAGTTGAGAAACTGCACGGTGCCGCGCATCGCGTGATTCCCGATCGCATCGAAGCCGGCACATTCCTCATTGCCGGCGCGATTACACACGGGAATGTGCTGCTCACCGAGTGCGAGCCACGTCATCTTTGCGCGATTATCGACAAATTGGCGGAGTGCGGCGTGGAAATCACGGCCGAAAGCACAACGAGCCTGCGCGTGCGCGCTCCCGGCAAATTGCGCGCCGCGGACGTGACAACAGAGGAATATCCGGGGTTCGCGACGGATATGCAGGCACAATATCTTGCACTCACAACACAAGCCGAGGGCGACTCCCTGATTACCGAGACGATCTTCGAAAATCGCTTCATGCACGCAAGTGAAATGATTCGCATGGGCGCGAACATCGAAATCAACGGGCGGCAAGCCATTGTGCACGGCCCAACAAAGTTGAGCGGCACTACGATCATCGCTTCGGATTTGCGCGCGAGCGCTTCGCTGGTTCTGGCAGGGCTTGTCGCCGAGAACACTACGGTCGTGGACCGCGTGTATCACATTGACCGCGGCTATGAACGAATCGAAAACAAACTGAGGGCGCTCGGTGCGCGCATCGAGCGAACCGGCTAGCGATTCCCTGCCCACATCAGTCAGCGTTGACTCCACGGGTCAGCCCGAGTACCACTCAGAAATTTCTGTTCCGCTGTGAAGATTCAGCTTGACATTGAGAGAAGGCCGCCGTATTAGCTAGACTAGTTGTATAGACAGGTTTGGGGTGTGGGGGAAAGTGGTCCTAGAAGCACTCGACCGCCATAGTGTGGTTCCGCTCTATTACCAGATTCGCCGAAGTCTGCTCGAAAGCGTGCGTTCGGGCGCGCTGAAGTCCGGAGAGATGATTCCATCGGAAGAGGAAATCTCCGCGCAGCTTGGCGTGAGCCGCATGACGGCGAGGCAGGCGATCAAGTCGCTGTGCGACATGGGCGTGGCGTACAGCCAGCGCGGCAAAGGAACGTTTGTTTCAGGCATAAAGTTCGAAAAGAACTTCCGGCAAGTGCTTTCCTTTACCGAAGAAATGCGCAACCGCGGATGGCGGCCGCGGACGAAGCCGCTGGCCTTTACCGTCGCAAATGCGGATGCGGAAGCAGCGGAGGCGCTGCACCTTTCTCGCAACGAAAAGGTGATCAGCCTGCGGCGCGTACGCTACGCAAATTCCTCGCCCATGGGACTGGAATGGAGTCGCATCCCCCTGCGGCTTTGCCCCGGCATGATCGAGAAGTTCGACCCTCGCACATCGCTTTACCAGACCTTGGCCGAAGAATATGGAATTCACATTGTGCTGGCGGACGAAACCGCCGAAGCGGGCTTGGCAAGCGCGGCGGAGGGCCGGCTTCTGGAAATCAGCAAGGGCAGCCCGGTATTTTTGTTTACACGAGTTTGTTATCTGCACGAAGGAAGGCCGGCGGAGTATGTGAGGTCAACGTACCGCGCCGACCGTTACAAAATTGTGAACCGATTGACGCGCTCGAAAAGCGAGTGGAGAAACTAAATGCGTAAAAACATTGTGATGTTGGCAGGCATGGCGATTTTTGTGACGATTTTCACGCTTCTCGGAACGACAACAGTGTGGGCGCAAGCAACAACGTCGCTGCGCGGAACGGTGACGGATTCCTCAGGCGCGGCAGTGCCCAACGCCAAGGTGACATTGATGGACACGGCGACGAATATCCCGCGAGGAACAAAGACGTCATCGACAGGGTCTTATAACTTCCCGTCGATGCTGCCAGGCACATATGAGTTGTCGGTTAGTGCTTCGGGATTCCAGGCATACACGCAGACGGGAATTCTGTTGCAGGTCAATCTACCGGTCACGGTGAACGTGCAGTTGCAGGTCGGGGCGACGAGCCAGACAGTGGAGGTCAAGGGACAGGCGCCGCTATTAAATCAGACGAATGCCTCGCTTGGCCAAACCATGGGCACTACGGCGATTGAGGGCCTGCCGCTCGACCAAGAAAACACGGTTTTGCTGCTGAGCCTCCAGCCGGGCGTAATGTACAACGGCGAAAACATGCTGGAAGACAGCTACGATACGCGCGCTGGGTCGGTGAACGGAGAACGCAGCGACCAGAACAACATCACGCTCGACGGTGTCAGCAACAATAATGAATTCGCAGGCTACGCCTTCAACGGAGTCCTGCCGACCACGCCATTCTCGGTGGAAGAGTTTCGGGTAACGACTTCGAACTACGGAGCGACAGAGGGGCGCTCGTCGGGCGCGCAGATCGCCATGGTAACGAAGGGCGGGACGAACAAGTTTCATGGTTCTCTCTATGAGTTCAACCGAAACACTTTGGGCGAGGCCAACGATTATTTCTTGAAATCGACAGAAGCAGCCACCGGACAGCCAAATGTCCCGGAGCATTTGGTGTGGAACAACTACGGGGGAACGATTGGCGGACCGATTCTGAAGAACCGGCTGTTTTTCTTCTTCAACTATGAAGGACACCGACAAGCCGTGGACGCAAGCGCGGAACGGGCGATTCCGAGCGCGACGTTGCGCGAAGGGATCATCGAGTATGGCTGCGCGAATACCAGCCAGTGCCTGGGCGGGAGCGTGGTCGGAGCAAACGGACAGAGCTACGCGGTGCCTGCAGGCTTCTACGCGCTGGGCCCGGCTCAGCTCAAAGAAATGGACCCGCTGCACATCGGGCCGAGCGCGGTGGCGCTGCAATACTTCAATACCTATCCTGAGCCGAATGATCCGAGCTACAGCGACGCGCCGAACTTCGAGGGCTACCGCTTTGCTGCGCCGACGCTGACAACAGACGACTGGTATATCGGACGAATCGACTACAAGCTGACCGAAAATGGTAACCATACGGTGTTCATACGAGGTGAAGGGATCGATGATAAGGTCAACGATACGCCGTTCCTTCCGGGCACGCCTCCTGAGGACACCAACGCCGATTTGGCCAAGGGTTTCGTGGCCGGGTACACCGGCGTTTTCGGGCCGCACCTGGTCAATAATTTCCGTTATGGGCTAACGCGGGACAGTTTCGGACTGAACGGCGACACAAACGAACCGTGGGTCGAAATGCGCGATCTGGACCAGCCGATTGTTTATTCGGACGGGGATACCGCACCGGTTCACAACATCGCCGACACACTTAACTGGACAAGGGATATTGCGAGCGGACCGTTCCAGGGTGCGCACAACTTCCAGTTTGGTGTAAATTTTCTGCTGTCGCGATTGAACACGTGGAGCACGACTGGCTCGTTCAGCAACGCGCTGACAAATTCGGACTGGGTGACCGGCAGCGGCTTCGCTGGACCTAACGATCCACTGAACCCCGCGTATGCCTGCCCGGCAAGCCCATGCTTCCCGGCCGTAGCATCGGACTTCGACCATTCCTATGATTTTCCTCTGGCTGCGATGATGGGAATCGCGAGCGAAGTGGACGCAGTGTACAACTATTCGATTACGAGTCAGACAGCCGCGACAGCTCTCAGCCAGGGCACACCTCTTTACCGTCACTGGGCAGTGGATAACTACAACCTATTTGCCCAGGACACTTGGCAGGCTCGGCCGAACCTATCGGTCACCTATGGCCTGAACTACCAATTGATGACGCCGATGACCGAGACGGCCGGACAACAGGTGACGCCATCAGTGAATATGGGCACGTGGTTCAACGAGCGGGCCACAGACATGGCAGCCGGCATACCCGACAACCAAGTGAATGGCGGCGCACCGATCAGCTTTACTCCTTCGGGATCGTTCTACGGAAAAGTCGGGCTATACAGCGCACAGACACGGAACTTCGCGCCGCGCATTGGAATCGCGTGGACGCCGGAGCCGAGCGGGGGATGGCTACAGCGCCTTATGGGAAGTGACAAGACGGTCATACGCGCCGGTTTTGGAATGTATTACGACAATTTCGGCCCTGAACTGGCGCAAAGTTACAGCGCGTCGGGTGAATTCGGGCTTTCGACGGAACTGTCGAATCCCGCTGGAACGGAAACGATTGCCTGCGCGCCACGCATTACGGGCATGAACGTGATTCCCACCACGGACGCTTGTGGAAATACGGTTTTCGAGCCGGCGCCGCCATCAACTTTCCCGGTGATTTTCCCGCAGGGGGAAGAGGCCATCACGAATGGAATCGATCAGTCGATGCAGACCCCATATTCCTATGCGGCGGACCTCTCGGTCGAGCGCCAACTGCCGGGGCAAATCGTTCTGGACGTGGCGTACGTGGGCCATTTCGCTCACCGGCTCCTGGACTTGGACGACGTGGCGGAGCCGATGGACCTAAGGGACACCAAATCCGGAATTGATTATTTCGCGGCAGCGGACCAGCTCTCCAGACTCTGGCGGGCGAATACGCCGGAGAGCAGCATCGACACAGCAATCGGGCCAACAGGAGCGTATTGGCAGGACATGTTCGCACCGTCGACGTCGGGAAGCTACACACTATGTTCGACGGGGGGAACCACAACAGATTTTCTTCAGGCAGTCTACGATGTTTTCGGTCCTGGCTGCGGGAATCTCTATAACGAGACCTCAGCTTTGTACCTTATGGATCTGTTTGGCTTCCCAGTAACTCCTAAGACGGGGACAAACAGTTATTTCAACAGCCAGTATTCTTCTTTGTGGGATTGGCGCTCCATCGGTTGGTCAAACTACAACTCACTTCAGGTCAGTCTCAAGAAGCAAATGTCCAACGGTCTGCTTTGGGGCTTCAACTATACCTACTCTCACTCGATGGATGACGAGTCGGAGGCGGAGCGCGGCGTGCAGTATTTGACCGATAGTGTCATCAACGCGTGGTCGCCTCAGCAGATGTACGCCGACAGCGATTTCGACCTTCGGCACCAGATCAACGGCTACTGGGTCGCAAATCTTCCTTTCGGTCAGGGCCGCCGCTTTGGCAACAGCATGAGGGGTTGGGAAAACGCGATCGTGGGCGGATGGACGATTGGAGGAACAGGGCGCTGGACTTCAGGGTTCCCAGTCAGCGTGTTCGAGGGTTACGTCTGGCCAACGAACTGGGACGAAATGGGCTGGGCGGACCTGACCGGCGCGCCGATCAAGACCGGAACCGAGTCCACCGCGAACGGCGTTCCAAACATCTTCGTGAATCCCGAAAACTGCACCAGCGGCGCAACTACGCCGTGCGCGGCAAACGGTTTTGGGTACGCCTATCCAGGGCAAAGCGGCGCGCGCAATCCAATTCGCGGCGAGGGTTACTTCGGCCTGGACATGAATCTCGCGAAAAACTGGCGAGTTCCGCGCCGCGAAGGTCAATCCGTCCAGGCACGCTGGAGCGTGTTCAACGTGCTGAACACCAACCGGTTTGACGCGTACTCGATGCAGGACGAGTGGGACGTGGCCAGCACGTTTGGGAATTACACCTCCAC
>JASHYE010000491.1 GCA_030043155.1 Candidatus Acidiferrales bacterium
GAGCTCCGCAGTTTCCAAGATGGCGGGGGTGATGGTGGCGAAAGACCAAGAATATCCAAGGAGGGCCCAGAATGCGGAGCGCGGCACACCTACGTACGTCCAGTTGCGCAATTGCAGATTGTAGCCTTCGAAGATCAGCCAGAGCGGAATCGACAACAGGGCCATCTGGAAAAAATCGCGCGGCGAATTGCGTAATCGCGACCTGCCGGTAATTGCGAACACGGCGGAATCACAAATCAGCAGATACGCCGACCAGGCGATTGGGGTAAAGTACGTCGCAACAGGCTCAATGCCGCGAAACATCAGCCATTCCGCGCCGGCGAGAGCGGCGAGGCCAAGCCAGCCAGCATAAGGGAAGTAGTGCTTGCGGCGACGCCAAAATTCGGCAAAGACGATGGAGATGGTCGCTGCGGTGATGATAACGCCTAGCTTGATCATGCCGGGCAGAGTGTAGCGCAGTTTGCGTCAACTTTATCGTGGGCAGCTGGCTCTTGTTTGTTATGCTTTGCGCTCATTCTCCGCTGAGATGAGCCAAACGGGAAATCTCGAACGCGGCCTCGGGCTGAAAGAGGCTCTTGCCCTCAACATGATTGATATGGTGGGGATCGGCCCGTTCATTGTGATTCCGCTAGTGATCAAGAACATGGGCGGACCGCAGTGTTTGCTGGCATGGGCCGTCGGCGCTGTGCTGGCGCTGCTCGATGGATGCGTTTGGGCGGAGCTAGGCGCTGCTATGCCGGAGGCGGGCGGAAGCTACGTTTATTTACGGGAAGCGTACGGACCCGCCAAGTGGGGACGGTTGCTTTCGTTTTTGGTGATCTGGTAGACAATTTTTCAAGCTCCGCTGGTGATGGCCTCCGGCAGTATTGGATTCGCGGAGTACTTCAGTTACTTGCATCCGTTTGGGCGTTATGGACAAAAGGCTGTTGCCGGCGGCGTAGTGATTGTGCTCGCGATTCTGCTGTACCGGCGCATTGGGCAGATCGGAAAAATCTCCATGCTGCTGTGGGTCGGCGTCTTTGGGACGATTTTTTGGCTCATCATCGCCGGCATAACGCATTTTCATTCCGCGCTCGCTTTTGCGTATCCTCCGGGGGCGTGGTCGCTCAATTGGCTATTCTTCGCGGCGCTTGGCAGCGCTACTGTGCAGACGATCTACACCTACTGGGGCTACTACAATGTGTGCTTTCTGGGTGGTGAGGTAAAACAGCCGGCACGCAACATTCCCAGGACGATTTTTTTCTCGATTATTGCGATTGGAATTTTGTATCTGGCGATGCAGACCTGCGTGCTTGGAGTGGTGCCGTGGCAACAGGCCCAGCACTCCGAATTTATAGTCAGCACATTTTTTCAGCATATCTATGGAACGCAAATCGCAAAGTTTGCGACGGTACTGATTCTATGGATCGCTTTTGCTTCGCTTTTCTCGCTCACGCTTGGCTATTCAAGGATTCCGTATGCGGCGGCTCTCGATGGGAACTTTTTTTCAATTTTTGGACGCGTACACCCCACAAAACGCTTTCCGCATGTTTCTTTGCTGGCGCTTTGCGCAGTGGCGTTCGTGTTTAGCCTGTTATTCCGATTGGAGACAGTGATCGCGGCAATTGCGGCGATGCGTATTCTCGTGCAATTTGTGGGTCAGGCGGTGGGTGTGATTCTCTTGCGGCGCCGCTGGCCACCCGAGCGCAGGCCATTTCGCATGTGGCTTTTCCCGATTCCCGCGATAGTGGCTATAATTCTGTGGCTTGCTTTATTTGTTGCCACGGGCAAGCAGATGCTGTTCGGCATAATTGCCATTGGGGCAGGGGTGATTGTTTTCTTGATGCGTTCCAGGGGATTGAAGCAGTGGCCATTCGCGGAGGCAGCTCGATGATACAGAGATTCGCCGTTCTGGCAACGTTAGGAGCAATTTTCGCGGTCGGGAGCGGCGTGCGGGCGCAGTCGGTGGCGAACGTCGTGGACGCGATTGATCATGCCCGCGTATCCACACGCATTCTTTACGTGACCGCGCATCCTGACGATGAACGGTCGAGCGTGCTCACGTACTTGTCGAAGGGATTGGGAGACACGGTTGCTCTTTGCTCTACCACGCGCGGCGAAGGCGGACAGAATGCGATTGGTCCGGAGCTGGGTCCGGCGCTGAAAATTCTTCGAACGGACGAACTGTATCGTGCCACTCAGGATTACGGAGTGGAGCTCTTTTTTACGCGTTCGCCGGATTTCGGTTACTCGAAAAGCGCGAAGGAGACGCTCGACATTTGGCAAGGTATCACGAAGGAAGACTTAGTCCGGGTGATCCGGACCTTCCGTCCGAACATTGTGATCAACCAGTGGGGTGGTGTTCACACCGGACATGGCCAGCATCAGGCGACGGGGATCGTAACGCCGCTTGCTATACAGGCAGCCGATGATCCGAATGCGTATCCCGATCAATTCAAAGAAGGCTTGCGACCGTGGCATGTGGACCATGTGTTGCAATTTGTGTTCAGCGAAAGCGGGAATCAGCAAGGCGAGATTCAACTGCCGGTGGGGGAAATTTCTCCGTTGTGGGGCGAA
>JASHYE010000492.1 GCA_030043155.1 Candidatus Acidiferrales bacterium
CACTGATTTTCCCTCTTGCGCTTCGACAAGAACTGCTGTACCGTCCTGTAGAAGTAACAAGGGAGAGAACGAAAATATGTCAGAAAGCCATTTGGAACTGCCGCAGGGCACACTCGATCTGCTGATTCTGCGCACGCTGGCTCTCGAGCCGCAGCATGGCTGGGCCATTTCCGAGCGTATTCACAAAATTTCCAGCAAAGTTCTGCAAGTACAGCAGGGTTCGCTTTATCCGGCCTTGCATCGCCTCGAACGCCGCGGCTGGATCAAGTCGCGCTGGGGCGCGTCTGACAACAATCGCCGCGCAAAGTATTACGAACTGACCGCGCGCGGCCGCAAGCAACTCAAAGCCGAAGAAAACGCCTGGCAAAAGCTGACCGCTGCCGTCGCGCAAGTTTTGGAGACAGCGTAGGGGGTATGCCGGTACGGGTTCTGTCTTTGTAGCGGCGGGTTTATCCCGCCAGTATTTGCCTGTGCAGGAGAATCGTTATGCTGAATGATCTTCGGTTGCGCCTGCGGTCGCTCTTCAAGAAGAACGCCGTCGAGTCGGAGCTGAATGACGAGCTGCGTTTCCACTTCGACCAGCAAGTCGAAAAATTCATCGCCTCCGGAATGTCGCCCGCCGAAGCCCGCCGCCGCGCTCACCTCACCATCGGCACGCACGACGAAATTCGCGAACAATACCGCGACTCCAGCGGCGTCCGCTTTGTCGAAACCCTGCTACTAGACGTTCGCTATGGCACAAGGATTCTGCTGAAAAACTGGAAGCCTGCCTCAATAGCCGCATTTTCTCTCGCTGTTGCAATGGCTCTCGGCGTCGCGGGGCTTAGCGTTTTCAATGGAATCATTCTTCGTCCGCCCGTGGCGGCGGAGCCGAAGCACCTCGTCAGCATCTACACCACGGTGCCGGCAAGCGACTCCCATAACATTTCGTATCCGGATTACGAATACTATCGAGATAACAATCACTCATTTTCCGGAGTGGCGGCTTTCCCCGAGCAAGTATCGCGAGTTCCTATGACCGTCGGCCGTTTGGACGAAGCGGGCACTGTGGAATCAGCTTCAGATAATTATTTCGGGGCCATGGGCATTCGACCATTTTTGGGGCGATTCTTCGTGCCAGGCGATGATGAGAAAAAGGTGCCTGAGGCGGTCCTAACCTATTCCGCCTGGAAACGCTGGGGAGCAGACCCCAAAATCGTCGGGAAGCCAGTGGTGTTCATGGGACATCAGCGAGCGCTCACGATTGTGGGAGTGGCGCCGGAAAACTTTACCGGCGTGGTTTTCGGATTCAGCGCCGACGTCATCACCACGCTGGCTGGAAACTCACAAACCTTTACCCAACGCGACAATCGCTGGCTCCGTCTGATCGGCCGCTTAAAAGCCGGCGTGACGCGCGAAAGCGCACGCGCGGACGTGCGCGTGCTTTCGGGGCAACTCGCGGCAGCCTATCCGAAGGAAGACAAGGATCGCGCGGTTGTGGTGAGCCCGGCGACGGTTCTCTCATCCGAACCGGACGCGCAGTCGACAGCGGAATTAATCTCGGCCGTGCTGATCGCACTCGCACTGATGGTCTTGCTCATCGCCTGCGCCAACGTCGCTAACCTGCTGCTGGGCCTAGCAACCGGGCGAAAACAAGAGATGCTGATTCGTTCCGCGCTCGGAGCAAACCGCGGCAGACTGATTCGCCAGCTCTTGACCGAGAGTGCGATCCTTTGCGCATTCGGCGGGACGGCTGGATTTCTGATTGCATCCGTTGCGCTCGCACAATTCTCGCAGTTCAGCGCTGTCCTCGGGCTGTTCGGTACGTTTCGCTTCGCCGTGGACTTTCGGACGAACGGAATCGTTTTGCTTATGACGATCGCGCTGATTTTTATTGCCAGTCTCGCGACTGGACTGACGCCTGCGATTTACGCGTCGGCGACCAATGTCGCCGGTGCATTGAGCGGTGAGGCCGTTATAGGCGGGACACGCAAGAGCCACGTACGAAATGCGCTGGTGGTCATTCAGGTTGCTATTTGCACGCTGGTGATGGTCGGCGTCGGATTGTGCATGCGCAGTTTGCAGAATTTAAGGGATGTCAACTTGGGCTTTTCGGCGCGAAGCCTAACCAGCGTCATGATCGACCTCCAGTCCAACGGCGTTCCAGAGGCTCAGTGGCCAAATTCGTACCGGCAATTGAAGCAGGCGGCATTGCAGCTCGGCGGTGTGCAATCATGTTCGCTTGCCCTAGAGTTGCCGCTGATTGATAGCAATTGGTCCACCGATGGAATTCGCGTTGTGGGAGCCAGCGATACCGCTCAGTGGAATCAGATTCCTGTAAATACTGTGGATGGCGATTATTTCACGACGCTCGGAATTCCGCTTTTGCGCGGACGCGCCTTCAACTCTTCCGACTCGAAAAGAGCGCCCGAGGTTGTGGTTATCAATCACAACATGGCGAAAACGTATTGGCCCGGTGCAGATCCCATCGGGAAGCAGATGCACATTCAAGATGGAAATCGCGTTGTCACCGTGGTGGGCGTGGTCGGCGACAGCAAGTACAACGCGCTGGATGAAACTGTGCATCCAGTCATTTACTATGCCCTGAGCCAACATTACCTGCCGGGCTTGCTGCTGACCATTCGCACGCGAGGCAATCCGCGTTTCTGGCTGCAGCCGCTATCGCAGATGGTCCGAAATCACGGCTTACAACTCACCTTTCTGCCGTTCACATTCAACGAGGTGATGTCTTTTTCGCTGCTCATTCCTATTCTTACGCTGCGCGTAGTCAGCGTGCTGGGTGCGCTTGCATTGATGCTTGCGATTCTCGGACTTTATGGAGCCATCTTTTATTCCGTGAATGAACGCAAGCGGGAAATCGGCATTCGCATCGCGCTGGGCGCGCAGCCGTCTCATTTGTTGAAGCTGTTCCTGCGGCAGACGGCGATCATTTCAGGCTTGGGCGTCTCGGTTGGATTATTTCTGGGTGTTGCTGCGACGATTCTGCTCCGTTCGCAGTTTTATAGAATCAGTCCAGTCGAGATGCAGGTCTTAATCCCTGTTGCAGTAGCGATGATTCTGATCTCGATGGGAATTGCTTACATGGCGGCGCGGCCGTGGATCAAAGTCGAGCCTATGGAAGCAGTGCGCCATACCTAGCACGGCGCGCCGAGCGGTGCTGCTAGTTCTTAGGCTCTGCCGGAGGTGCAGCTGGTTGCGGCTCGGACGGTTCCGGAGCGCCCGCGCCCGGCCTTCCGTCGGATTCGCCAACTTTGAAACGGGAGAAGCGGCGCACGGCGATATTCTCGCCGAGCTTGGCGACGGTTTGCGCGATCAGCTCTTTCACGGTGAGGCCTTCATCGCGAATGAAGTGCTGCTCGTAGAGGCAATTTTCTTCATAGAACTTT
>JASHYE010000493.1 GCA_030043155.1 Candidatus Acidiferrales bacterium
GCCCGACGGCAAACATAGGTTGATTGCACTTGAATTTTCGACTGTTCTCCCCGCACGATAGCTATCCCGTGATGCCCGATCTACAGACGCTGCAGCACGTTTCGCCGGAGGAGGCTGTTCGCGTCGCCAGAGAGATCTACGGCCTCGATGTGAGTGCTTCTCCGCTGCCGGGAGAATACGACAATAATTTTCACGTCGTGACCGCAGATGGCCGCTCCTTCGTTTTGAAACTGATGCATCCGGAAAGGGAGCGCTGTTTTATTGACTTGCAGTATCAGGCTCTGCATCAGTTGGCGGATCGCACTCCTGGACTTTCGGTGCCGCGAGTCACGCCTACGCAGCGAGGCGAACTCTTCACGAAACTTGCGCTCAAGCAAGGCGAAGAGCGTTTTGTGTGGCTGCTTGCTTTCATTCCCGGCACAGTACTCGCAAAAATCAAGCCCCACACCTCCGAGTTGCTTCATAGCCTCGGCTGTTTGCTTGGCTCAATCGATCACGCTCTTCAGGATTTCTCTCATCCCGCTGCGGCGCGCGAATTTAAATGGGATTCATCCCAGGCGCTCTGGATTCGTGAATATCTCTCGCATATAGAGCAGCCGTCGCGTCGGGCGCTTGTGGAAGGAGTGATCGCGCAATACGAATCGAGCGTCGTTCCCCTGCTTCCGATGCTGAGAAAGAGCGTCATCTACGGCGATGCCAACGATCATAACGTTTTGGTCGATAGAACCAGCAGCCTGCCGCAAGAGATCGTCAGCGTCATTGACTTCGGCGACATGCACTACGGCTTGACAATCTCCGAGCCCGCCATTGCAGCGGCTTATGCGGTTCTGGGAAAAAGTGAGCCACTGCCTGCCGCCTCGGCGATCATCAGAGGTTTTCATCAAGCATTTCCTGTAACCGAGGCGGAATTGTCCGCGCTGTTTCCGCTGATCGAAATGCGTCTCGCCGTCAGTGTGGTGAATTCCGCCTGCCGCAAAAAGCTGCTGCCCTCCGATCCGTACGTCACGGTCTCTGAAGAAGCAGCTTGGGACGCGCTCGAGCGCCTTTCCAAAATCCATCCACGCTTCGCTCATTACACTTTTCGACGGGCATGCGGTTTGTCGCCGGTGCCGCAGGGTCTGCGTCTTCACGAATCCCTACAGGTGCACGGGCAGCATGCACACTCCGTATTGGATTTCGATTTGCGACGCGAGCCTTGCCGCGTATTTGACCTAAGCGTTTCCAGTACGCTCCTGGGCGCTGACCCGCGGAATTCCGAAACTCAGAGATTGACGCAAGTGATCGAGAACGAATTGAAACAAGCCAACGCCGCGGTTGGCGTCGGCCGGTACGACGAGCCGCGCTTGCTGTACACGTCATCGCTGTTTGCCAGCAGCCCCAATCCTACAAACGAGCACCGTACCGTTCACCTTGGCATCGATCTTTTTGTTCCTGCCGGCTCCAACGTTCGCGCGCCGCTCGACGGCGTCATCCATGCATTTGCAGATAATCAAGTGCCGCTCGATTTCGGCCCAGTCGTAATCCTGAAACATTCCATCGATGACGAAGATGAATTCTTCACTTTGTACGGTCATCTTTCACGAGAAAGCCTACAGGCGCTGTCTGTAGGGAAACAAGTTGCGAAAGGACAGATCTTCGCGAAGATCGGCACAGCTCAGGAAAATGGTGGGTGGCCGCCTCACTTGCACTTCCAGATCATCGCAGACCTGCTCGACCTCAACGAAGATTTTCCGGGTGTTGCGCGGGCCTCCGAGCGCGAGATCTGGAAGAGCATCTGCCCCGATCCAAACTTGCTGCTGGGGATTCCCGCCGCACAGTTCCCCAAGGAGATGTCACTTGCGGAAACGCTTCAGCAGAGAGGCGCGCTGCTGGGACCAAACCTCAGCGTTTCCTACAACGATCCGTTGAAGATCGTCCGCGGCTGGCGCCAGTATCTCTACGACGACACCGGTCGCGCTTATTTGGATGCATTCAACAATGTTCCGCTCGTAGGCCACAGCCATCCAAAAGTTGTGGATGCAGTCCAGCAGCAGCTCGGGCTTCTGAATACCAACACACGCTATCTTGACGAGAATGTCGTGCGTTACGCCCAACGCCTTACCCAGAAGCTGCCTGCTCCCTTGCGCGTCTGCTATTTCGTGAATTCCGGAAGCGAGGCCAACGAACTCGCTCTTCGCCTCGCCCGGGCAAAAACTCAATCCGAAGACACGATCGTCCTCGAGCACGCCTATCACGGAAACACAACCACGCTCATCGACATCAGCCCATACAAATTCAGCGGCCCTGGCGGAACGGGTCGCAAGCCGTGGGTCCATGTGGCTCCGATCGCCGACGACTATCGCGGCCTGCATCGCCGAGGTGAGCTGAATCTCGGGATGCGTTACGCTGACTACGTCGGCGAAATCGTGGATCATCTTCGGGCGCAGGGACGCAGTGCTGCAACCTTTATTGCCGAAACTATGCCCAGTGTCGGCGGCCAAGTTGTGTTTCCTCCGGGCTATCTCGCGGAAGTGTATCGCCATGTCCGCGCAGCCGGTGGCGTCTGCATCGCTGATGAGGTGCAGGTCGGCTTCGCTCGCTCGGGCTCGCACTTTTGGGGTTTTGAAACCCAAGATGTCGTTCCCGATATCATCGTGATGGGTAAACCGATCGGCAATGGCTTTCCGCTTTCAGCGGTAGTCACGACGCCCGCTATTGCGAACGCTTTTGACAATGGAATGGAGTTCTTCAGCACCTTTGGCGGCAATCCGGTTTCTTGCGCCGCAGGAATGGCCGTTCTGGATGTTCTTGAAGAGGAGCACCTGCAGGAAAATGCCCTTCGTGTCGGAAACCACCTGCTCGCCTGCCTCAAAGAACTTCAGAAGCGTCAGGTCTTGATCGGCGATGTCCGCGGCTCAGGATTGTTTCTCGGCATCGATCTCGTTCGAGATCGCGACACTCGCCAGCCTGCGACGAAGCAAGCCTCCTATGTCGTCAATCGTCTGCGGGGTCGCGGCGTTCTCACCGGCACGGATGGTCCTCACCACAACGTGATCAAGTTGCGCCCGCCGCTGGTCTTTTCCGAGGCCGACGCGGACTTGTTCATCGCAACCTTGGATTCCGTGCTCGACGAAGATTTAGCCAAGCTATGACGTCAGCTCACCGATGAACGAGCCTCTGACTGAATCAGTCTTAGGAGTTTCTCGATACTCAAATTGATTTCGGTTGGTGTATAAGAGTCCCGTCCCAGAATCTCAGGGACGGCATAATTCGAGGACTCCGTTGCTCTTTGCGGCGGGCTGCAACGAGACCAAAGTTCTGCCACATAGGAAAGGGACATCCATGGGCCGCAGCAAGCGTTTTGTGCCAGTGTTAAACACAAGTTTCGCCAAGCTGCGCCGTATCTTAACCGCCGGCGCGGCGCTCGCTGCTTTTCTGCTATTGTTCCCGGCATTCGCGCCAGCGCAAACGGCACAAAAGCAAAGCAATCCTTTGCAGCAATTGACGTGGCGATTCATCGGCCCAAATGGCAACCGCGCTGCGGCCATCG
>JASHYE010000494.1 GCA_030043155.1 Candidatus Acidiferrales bacterium
GCCAATGTGATCGAAGGAGGCACAGTAACCAACGTTGTCGCAGCGCAAGCATCTGCTTTTGTTGACGTCCGCGTCGCGCGCCTCGCCGATGGCCGCGTTCTCAATCGCAAGCTTCATGCGTTGCGCCCCATTCTTTCCGGTGCAAATCTCAAAGTCATTGGCGGCATCAATCGGCCTCCTATGGAGAAAACGCCCCGCTCGCGCGCGCTGTTTGCTCATGCGCAAAAATTAGCTGCGGAAATGGGCGTAAAATTGGGCGAAGCTTCCACCGGCGGTGGCTCGGATGGCAATTTCACCGCCGCAGTCGGCGCTCCAACTCTCGACGGACTTGGTGCTATAGGAGACGGCGCACACAGCCCGCGCGAACACGTCCTGATCAGCTCACTTTCGGAACGCGCCGCGCTCCTTACCGCTCTCCTCGCCACAATCTAATACCACCAATGCCGCGCTATGCGCTGGCTTGCTGGAAAATGCCTGGATTGTTAGAGTCGAGCCGTGCGAATTCACCTCATCTTTGCACTCGCAATATGCTCCTTGGCGTGTGCAGTTGCTTCCGGGGCCCCCATGCCTCCAGCGGTTCACCGGCAAGCTAAAAGCTCCACGGTTCCAACTCCGCGGCAACTCTATCAATCGCTTGACGCTGAACTCGTCGACGGGAGTCGCGTCTACGACGTTCACGACCTGACCCTTCGCCGTGACGGTGTTGCGTTCACATTCGCAGACGGCAAATTCGCCTTTCTTCAGCCCGTCGGCGGCCGCATCACTGGCGCGGTTTTTTCGGGACGCGGCCACATCTTTGCGGTTCCGCCGGATCCGTCCGAACGCGCCTCTCTCGCGCGATTCCTGAAAGTCCCTTTGGTCGACATCGAATTTTGGCAGGCTTATCTTCGCTTCGACCCAGCCACCGCTGCTGAAATCCAGTCCAGCTTGGCGGAGCAAAAGGCCGTCGCAGCAGCCGATTCCGATTTCACTGGCGAATGGAATCCCATCGTTACCCATTTCAATCCCGATACGTCGCTGCGGGTCCTCGAATCCCTGCTTTCGTCTGAACCCGCTCCGTATCTCTATGCCACACTCAATTCCACTACCGTCGGCGGCTTCGAGGTGGTCCTCGACCAGAGCCGCTCCGAAGATGTCCTCATCGGCCAAACGCGAAGAACGAGCGACGTAGATTTTTTCGACAGTTGGACTTCCTATGCCGCCACAAACTCCACTCCGCCCCCCGAGAATTTTTCCGCGAGCGACTACGCCACTGACACCACCATCGCGGATGATCTTTCTCTCACCGGCACTACGACAGTGCGTTTGAAATGCGCTACCGGCGGCGAGCGCATTTTGGAATTTGAGCTTTCTCGCTTCCTGCAAGTGCAATCCGTGACGGACGCCAGCGGAAGCAACCTTGAATTTTTCCAGAACGAAGACGTGCGGCGGCAGCAAATCTCCCGCCGCGGCAACGATCTGCTTTTTGTCGCCCTTCCAGAACAGGCTGTCGCCGGCCAGGAGTACGACCTACACATCGCCTACCACGGAACCGTAATCCAAGACGACGGCAACGGGGTCTATTTCGTCGGTGCGCGCGGAAGCTGGTATCCCAATTTGGCGGGCGGCGATCAATTTGCTTCATTCGACCTGAAATTTCGCTGGCCGAAGCGC
This sequence comes from Candidatus Acidiferrales bacterium, assembly GCA_030043155.1. The sequence continues at coordinate 1,654 of JASHYE010000494.1, forward strand.
CTTATTCTTGTAGCAACTGGTCAGCAAATTGAAAATGGCGAAGACGGCAATCAGAAAACGGGCGAATGGCGCAGCACCGAACCAATTGCTGTGGCGGGATTCAATCTTGGCGGCTATGCCGCGCAGTCAATTCGCGGCAAGCCTGTCATTCAGTTGTTTGCCAATCAGCAACTCGAGGAAAGCATCGCCTCGCAATTGCAGCAGTTCGGCGACCGCCCCTTCCTGCCCAATCCTGCCGCCGTGCTGAAGCAGCTCGGAGCGAAGCTAGAGGATTCCATCCATTACTACGAAGAATTGAACGGACCGTTTCCATTTCCCGAGCTCGATGTTTCGCAGATCCCCGGTTCATTCGGCCAAGGCTGGCCCGGATTGCTTTATCTCACCACGTTTGTTTTCCTCCCGCGCGAAGCTCAGCAGCAGGCCGGCCTGCCAGAACAGGCTCAAGAGCAGGTCGAGGAACTCGTCCCATTCCATGAAGTGGTTCATCAATGGTGGGGCAACCTGGAGGCGCCGGACAGTTACCGCGACGTATGGATCGAAGAAGGAATGGCCGATTATCAGTCGCTTATGTATGACGACAAGCGCAATCCCTCGAAGAATGCCCTTCGCGAATGGCTTTTGCGTTATCGCGACGCGCTACTTGCGCGCGAGACCGAAACCGGCAAGTCTGTCGACGAGAGCGGCCCGCTCGACTTCGGCTATCGCCTCGACTCCTCGAAATCGCCCGGCGCGTATCGCGTCATTACCTACGAAAAAGGCGCGTGGGTGATGCACATGATTCGCATGATGCTGCGTGATCCACGGAAGAAAAATCCGGATGCTCGATTCGAGGAACTACTGAGGAATACTCTTTCAGAGCATCGCTTTAAGACGCTTTCGACCGCTCAGTTCGAAGCCGAAGTCCAGCGGCTCATGACGCCTTCGATGGACCTTGAAAACAGCCGCTCCATGGACTGGTTCTTCGATCAATGGGTGCGGCAGACGGGAATCCCGGAGTACAGCCTCAGTTTCACCACACATGCCGCCAAATCCCGCTACGTCATCGAAGGATCGCTTGAGCAGCGCGATGTTGCGAATACTTTCACTGAGCGTGTCCCCATCTACGCGGAGGCCGCTCCGCAAAAAGACATTTTCCTCGGAAGCGTGGTTACGACAGGGACATCCACGGCATTTCGATTCTCCGCGCGCTTCCGGCCGCTCAAGCTCCTGATTGACCCGGAACACACCGTTCTCTGCC
>JASHYE010000495.1 GCA_030043155.1 Candidatus Acidiferrales bacterium
GTCCTTCAGCGCATGAAAAAACTCAAACGAATTGGTGATCGACACGCGCGGATCGCGCACATCGTGCAACAGTAGCAGCGGAGTCGTCACATCTCCAACATAAGTAATCGGCGACGCCTCGCGATACTTCGCCATATTGTTGCCGACCCACGGCGAGCCACTGTAAATGTACTTTCGTCCGACGTTGTTGTCCGCCCAGTCGTACTGGTTCACAAAATCCGTCACCGGCGCTCCCGCAACGGCTGTCTTCCAGATGTGATAGTGGCCGATGAGCCACGTCGTCATGTATCCGCCATACGACCAGCCCGAAACGCCGATGCGCGACTCATCGATTGACGCGTGCTTTTCGAGCGCTGCAATTCCTGCCATCACATCGCGCCCGGGCCCGTCGCCTGAATCGCCATAAATCGCTTTCGCGTACGCGTTTCCCAGGTTCGTGCTGCCACGATAGTTCGGCTCGAACACAATGAATCCCTGCGCTGCCAGATATTGCCCAAATAGCGAGAAGCCGAGTATCGAAGCGCTGCTCGGTCCTCCGTGAATTTCCAAAACCAGTGGATATTTTTTGCTCGCGTCGTATCCCGGCGGATACGTCACCACGCCGTCTTCATGAAAATTGTTCTGTCCCTGCCAGTCAAAGCCTTCCTCGCGCCCAAGCGCAAGCTCGCTCATCCACGCATTCACGTCCGTCAACCGCCGCGGCTGCGCATCGCCGAACGCGAGATAATAGAGATCGCTTGGCCTGTCATCCGTGCTTGCCACGAACGCAATCTCTCCCTGCGGCCCAATCGAAAACACGCCCGGCTCCAAATCGCCCAGCGACAATTTCTTCGCGCCGCCATTCAAATCCTGAATCCACAGATACCGCTGCGTGCCTTCGTCCGCTTCCAGCACCAGCGATTTGCCGTCCGGCGTCCACTTTGCTTGGCCGACCTCGAGATCGAGATCGGTCGTTACGTCGCTTCCATCTCCGCCCGCAGCGGGAGCCACGTACACATCCGTCAACATGCTCGGCTCGCCGTTGCGCGGAAACACATAGCTCACTTCGCTGCCGTCCGGAGAAAACAGCGGTTCGTTCTCGAATCCTTCATGCGTCGTCAGCTTGCGCAACTGCCCGCTTTGCGCATTCACCGCCCAGATCGTGCTCTGGTACTGATCGCCAATGCTCGGAGTCGCTCGTCGCGGAAAAACGATCCACTGCCCGTCGCGCGACCACGAAAGCGGCGGCGGCCCTCCAACGTTCGGCGCTGACGCCGGCAAGCTCCACGTCCCCGAAGTCAGCCGCCGATTCCCGCTGCCATCCGCCTTCACAATCCAAATATGCTGCGGGCGCGGCGCAGCGGAAGTGAACAGCCCATCGTCGCCCATCTCGAACGAATCTTCTTTCTGCGCGAGCGCTTTCTCATCCGGAGGATCGGGCGTCGCATACGCGATGCTTGCGCCATTGGGACTCCAAGCGAACTGCTCCACGCCCTGCGACGCGTCCGTGATTTTCTGCGCGTCGCCGCCGCTCATCGCCAGCACGAACACTTGTCCCTTCTTCGCCTTGTCCTTTCCCGTTTCCGCCTCGGCGAGGAAGGCGAGCCGCGAATCGTCCGGCGACCACAGCGGATCGCCGATTCCCAGCCGGTCAAACGTCAGCGGCTGCTGCGCGCCCGTCTTTACGTCAATCAGCACAAGCTGCGTGTCGTGCCGGTCATCTTTCATATTCACGCGCGAAATCACCGCCGCGATGCGCGTGCCGTCGTGCGAGATCGCCGGACTGGAGATGCTCACAATCTTCGCGAAATCATCCAGCGTGATCGCCCGCTTCTCCTGCGCCTGCGCCGAAGCGACGCCGCAAATCCCCAAACTCGCCACCACCGCAACGCCCACCGCCGCAAACGCGGCCACAGTAACCGCTCGCATTCTCATGTTCATTTTATGCTCCCGAACATCTCGCCCATTTCGCGCGCGAATTATAAAGCTCAAGTTGCACTTTCAGCAACGAGCCGCGAATCCGTTTCGATCTCGCAACTGTTCAGGGCGCAATCTAGGGTAATGCAACTACTTATCCTCATAATCGGGATTTCTGCGCCCGTCGTATTAGACCTGGCTGCATGCTGGTATCTCATGAAGCGCGACACCTCAGTGCCGTGGCGAAGACTCGTTGCGTGGCTCGCGCTCGGCACAGGCTTTCTGGCATACGCTATTCCATGGGTTGTGTTCCTTTATATGTATGCACTCCTCAACAGCGGCCATCCGGGTTATCCGGGCGAGATGATCGACGGTGCTTTTTGGCTGAACGTATCGCTCTGTATTGCAGCCGTGTCGTTAGTCCTCGGGGCTCTTAGCCCCAGACGCGCACGCATTACGTTAGTGCTTAGTGCCCTATGCACTGCTTGTTTCTGGCTCTCGATACCAAGAGGAGTGTAATCCAGGCAAGCACTTTGTCCGACGCAAGTCGTCCCGTAGCGCTTGTCGCATTAACTCTCCCCCTGTAAAATGTCCGTTCTTTTCGCGCGCACCAAAACACGCATAGCACCATGCCAAAATCCTACGACGCAATCATCATCGGTGGAGGCCACAACGGCCTGACCAACGCGGCCTATCTCGCCCGCGCCGGCAAAAAGGTACTCGTCCTCGAACGCCGCTACGTCCTCGGCGGCGCCGCCGTCACCGAAGAAATCATCCCCGGATTCAAATTCTCCGTCTGCTCCTACGTCGTCTCGCTTCTGCGCCCGGAAATCATTCGCGATCTCGACCTCCCGCGCCACGGCCTCGAAATCCTCCCGCTCGACGGCACTTTCACGCCCATGCCCAACGGCGACCATCTCTGGCGCGTCAACGACCACGCCAAAACTCGCCGCGAACTCGTCCGCCACTCGCGCGTCGACGCTGAAGCCTACGACGAATTCGGCAAGGAAATGGTCCAGATGTGCCGCTTCGTCAAACCGCTCCTTGCCATGACGCCGCCCGACCCCACTTCGCTCCATCCCGCGGGCCTGCGCAAATTCGCTTTTCTCGCGCGCCGCTTCCAATCCCTCCCCGCCGAAGAAAAATACAATCTCGTCCAGCTCATGACCATGTCCGCCGCCGATTTCCTCGACCAGTGGTTCGAAACTGACGTGCTCAAAGCCACCATGTCCGCCTCGGGAATCATCGGCACGTTTCTCGGCGTGCGCTCTCCCGGCACTGCCTACGTTCTCTTGCATCATTACATGGGCGAAATCGACGGCGCATTTCGCGCCTGGGGATTCAGTCGCGGCGGCACTGGCGCAATTTCCAACGCCATCGGCGACGCCGCCCGCGAAGCCGGCGCCGAAATTCGCATGGAAGCGCCCGTCGCAAAGATTCTCACGCGCAACAGCCGCGCCAGCGGAGTCGCGCTGCAATCCGGCGAAGAAATCCACGCCAAAATCGTCTCCTCCAGCGTCGACCCCAATCTCACTTTCCTCAAAATGCTCGACGCCGGCGATCTCCCCGCCGAATTTCTCGAAGAAGTCCGCCGCTACAAATATCGCGGCTCTTCCGGCAAAGTGAATCTCGCCCTCGACGCGCTTCCCGAATTTACTTCCCGTCCCGCCGAAGCGAACGGTTCAAACCATCACCTCCGCGGCGCTATTTCCATCTCGCCTTCCGTCGATTACATGGAGCGCGCCTACGATCAGGCCAAATACGGCGAATTTTCCCATCGTCCTTACATCGACATGGTCATTCCCAGCCTCACCGACACCTCCCTCGCGCCGCCCGGCAAGCACGTGCTCTCCTGCTTCGTGCAGTACGCGCCCTACAAACTGAAAAGCGGCTCGTGGGAGAATCGCCGCGACGAATTCGGCAACGCCGTCATCGACACCATCTCCGAATACGCGCCCAATCTGAAAAAAATCATCATCGGCAAGCAAGTTCTCACGCCGCTCGACATCGAACAGCAAATCGGCCTCACCGAAGGCAATATCTTCCAGGGCGAACTTTCTCTCGAACAGCTTTTCTTCCTTCGCCCCGTCGCTGGATGGGCCCGCTACCGCACTCCCATCAAAAACCTTTATATGTGCGGCTCTGCCACGCATCCCGGCGGCGGCATTATGGGCGCGCCCGGCCGCCTCGCCGCCCTCGAAATCCTCCGCGACCTGGGAGCCCACTAACGTGAGGAAAATCACTTTAGCGCTGCTCTCGTTGATATCTTTAGGCGCAACAGCTCATGCGCAGAAGGCTCCCCCACAACTCCTGATCCGTGCCGCGCATTGCTTGGCGGTCAAGAACTTCGTGCCAATGGCTCCGACAGCGAGTCGAACCTTCGGATATTTTCTCGACGAGAAATCCTATCCCGGCCAAAAAGTGATTTACGTCGTCAATTATCGAGAGCCCGCTCGATCAAACGGTTGGGTTTTCGTCATTTTCGTAACGGAAGGCGCTGGCCATCAACACTTCAATATCCAAAATAACGCGAGATTTGTTTTGTCTAAGGACGAGCCTATTGGAATGTCGTTTGTCGATCCCCCGCTTGGTGGCACGTGGACGCAGCAACACATCGCGGCGGCCATCAAGCGGATCGAAACAGGGGCTAGCTTTACTCTAGATGATAAAGATTTGTTAACCGCAAGCTCAGCGACATGCGCGGCCTACACGGATCCCCAGAGGTCGCACTCCTAAGCCAATGTCAAAACCCACGACATCATCAATCGTGACCGGCGAAATTCCCAAACACGCGGAGACTATGACCGTGCTGCTGCTGCATCGTTTATTTGTCATCCCGAACCCAGCCGCGCCTTTTGCGGATGGCGGTGAGGGACCTGCTGTTGCCTTTTTGGAGTGCGGCGGTCCGCTTCGCGGACTCCGGCTTGCCTGCCGTGCCGGGCGAAGCCGGAACTCGCCGCCGCTTTGCCTTGGCAGTTGTAGGGCCCAATCGATTTCATCGGGCCGTCGCCGTCCACCGGACGGCGCTGCATTTTGGTTTTTGATTTGTTGCTGTGCTTCATCGAGAACGCAAATGATTTTTGGGGTGGCTTTAGCCGTTGAGGTTTCAATTTAACTTATGACTTCTCGCGACATCATCATCATCGGTGCCGGCCAAAATTCTCTCGTCGCCGCCTTCTATCTCGCCCGCGCCGGACACAAACCTCTCGTCCTCGAAAAGCGCGCTACTGTCGGCGGAGCCGCCGTCACCGAGGAATTTCATCCCGGCTTCCGCGCCTCCATCCTCGATTCCGTCCACGGCCCGCTCGCTCCCGCCATTCTCAAAGACATGCAGCTCGAACGCCACGGCGCTCAATTCCTCGAACCCGCCGCGCGCCTCTTCGCGCCGCATCCCGACGGCCGCGCGCTCATCCTTCACGCCGACGCGCGCAAATCCGCCGCTGCAATCGCGCCGTTCTCCAAATCCGACGCCGCCAAATATATCGAACTCG
>JASHYE010000496.1 GCA_030043155.1 Candidatus Acidiferrales bacterium
TGGCCGCACCAGAGCACCGGGATTCGAAGTGGACTGGCTCGCGCAAATGACGCATCGCTTTCAGTTGTCGGGTGGATACCAGTTCGTGGACGCAACGATTATCAGCGCGCCGGGACAGCCTTCGCTGGTGAATACATGGGTGGAGCAAGTGCCACACAACGTTTTCACGTTTCAGGCGCGTTACACGAGCACATCACTCGTTTCCTTTTCCATCGACGGGCGCTTCGTCGGGATGCAACTGGACACGAATCAGCTTCCCATGGGCAGATTCTTTGTGCTCGATGCAATGGCCTCGCGTAACCTGACGCATGGCGTGGAAGCCTTCGCCGCGGTGGAAAACCTCTTCAACGAGCAGTATATTTCGACGGCGGCGACTTCCCTTTCACCGCCTCAGATGGGCTTGCCTATTGCGGCGCGCTTCGGTATGCGCTTTGACTTTCCCGCGAAACGATAGCTGGGTGCGGATCGCGTGCGGTTTACAAGCGAGCGGATCCAGCACTGGCTCCGCCACAGACGGTCCGGTGAATTACATCGTTTATCCATACGCGGAGTTAAACAGCAATCGTACAGTGGGCTCACGCGGGAGTTTTCTTTCCACCATTTGCAAGCGGCAACGGCACAGTAATCGCTTCGGCTCTGCGTTATCCGGGCACGGAATCTGGAGGCAGACGCGCCCTCACCAGTCGGCCTCGATCATAGACCGACTGGATCAATCGAGCGGCGAAAATTTGTTGCCGAGCAAGACTCTCGTCGGGGTCGTTTCTGCCTCACGACCAAACTCGATCGCCTTCCTTACTGTGAGCGGTGGCTCAGGCTCCAAACATACGCCGCGACTGCCTTGATTTGGTCGGGCGTGAGTTGACCGCGCATCGGCGGCATTGGGCTGCGATAATTCTTCGGTCTTGGCACCCCGTGGATAATCGTCTTCGCGATACCGGCGTAGCTGCCGTTACTCCACACCCACTTGTGGCCGGTTAGGTCGGGGCCAAGTGGACTCCCTTTGGCGTTGTCGCCGTGACAACCGGTGCAAGTAACTCCACCCACTTCACTGCGAAAGATTTTTCCCCCGAGCGCAACCATTGCATGCGTAGCTCCCGGGGGAACGGGAAGATTCGCCACTTCCCGGCCCGCGTTAGGATGCATTCCTTCGGGAGGATTCGCGCCCGCTGCCGCCTTTTCTCCTGCGGGAGCCGTCAGACTTGGACACGCCGTAATGGTGGAAGCGTCGAACGGCCCTCCACTATACGTGATTCGATAAATTCGACCAGCTACGTCGTCAGAAACGTAGAGCGCGCCGTCCGGCCCCACGGCCAGTCCTGTCGGACGATGCGCGGCTCCTTGTGGTGACTCGCGCGGACCTGCGAAGCCATCCGCAAACACTTCGCACGAACTCGCAGCATGCGCCCCCGAAAGCGGCTGAAACACGACGTTGTATCCGCCCTGGGGATATGGCGCGCGGTCCCAGGAGCCATGGAACGCGATGAATACTCCGTTCCGGTAGCGCTCCGGGAATTGCGTCTTGTCGTAGTGCACCATCCCATTCGGAGCCCAGTGCGCCGGAAACGCCGCTACCGGTTCTGTTTTCTCCGCACAGACGCCGATCCGCTTGCCATTTCCGCCGTATTCCGGCGCCAGCACCAGCTTTTGCACGAACGAGTCGTAGTAGCACTCGGGCCAGCCGTAATCGCCGCCTTGCTTCAGCAGCAGCAACTCCTCTGCTGGAAGCGTAGCTTCCTGATCGGGCCTGTAGAATTGCCGCCAGTTGTTGTACAACTGATCGCGTCCGTGTTGGGTCGCGAACAACAGGCCGTCATCGAACGCCAGGCCCTCGGTATTGCGGATTCCAGTAGCATATCGTCCCGCTGGTGAAAATACCTGGTCGGTCTTGTTTGCATCGTACCGCCACACGCCGCCGCGAGTTTTCAGTTGGGTGCAGGGAACCTCGCCCGGAGATTCCGGCACGCGGTTTTTAACTTGGCACGCATTGGTCGGCGTCGCCACGTCAATGTACATCTCTCCTTGCGAATCGATGATGAACGGATGCATCGGATGATCGCCCGTTAGCGGCAATCCTGAAACAACCGTGATACCTTTGCCGGTCGACCCCACGATTGAGCCGGGCGCAAGTGGGTACTTTGCAATTCGATCGTTGATCTCCGCGTAGACCGCGTTTTTGTAGAGCGCGATGCCAACGCCGCCGGCTCCGCCCATTTGCACCGTATCGCCAAAGCGCTTGATCACATTCGCTTTTCCTGATCCGGTCGTGTCTTGCAGCGCCACGAGAAAGCCGCCCGGGTGCGGCGGCTTATTGCCGTAATATCGCCCGGACCAGGTATTCACGTACACCACATTGTCTGGCGCGACCGCCATGTGGCGCGCGTAGCCGATGCCGTCGGCGAAGATGGTTGCACAGAAGCCGCCCGGCAACTTCAATCCAGTGTCGTTGCTGGGGCAACCGCGCGCGTCGGTGCGATTCGGACTGGCCAGCTCAGTGCGGCGTGGAGAAAGAAAAACAATCGCGATACAAAAAACGATGATGACGATTCCAATAAGGCGCTTCATTTCCCCTCCTCGAATGTCCAAATGCTCGTGATCGTCCGGCTCTGCAGCCCGATTCCATCCTTAATAGAATAAAAGCAGATTTTTGCGAAGTCTTTTTTACCTCTCGAATCTGATCCCTCAGATCGACCCGCCACTAGCCCGCCAAGGGTTTTCTCGCCGTTGAGGCGAGCGCCGATGCCAGCACGGGCCAGTCATCTTCGTCTTGTCCTCGTAAGCGGAGCCGGGCTTCGCTTTCAAAGGCAGTGTAAATCTCGGGAGCGACCAGTTCGATGACTTCTCGAAAGTAGCGCAATGCACCCGAGATTTCGTGCGGCTTGCCACGCTTCTTCAGAAGAGGTGGCAAATACTTCTCGGCATCCGCGAAAACAACGCCGGGCGCGAAAAAACGCACGCGCTGCTCTGCGTATTTTTCGATCATCTGCCGCACCCGTTTGCCAAGGACGGCGCGGATGAGAATATTCGCATCGAGAACGAACCCCTGAAGTGCAGAGCAGACTTTCCATTGAAATTGGTTCATTGGTGGGCTGCGTGATAACTCCAAATGGGATATGCTCGTGTAACTTACCTCAAGCACCATGCGTACAAACTGATGAAGGCAGGCGGCCACAGTGTGGAAGAGAATCAGGCCCTGACGAGGTTGGTGGCTCAGGCCCGCGAGGGCGACCAGAACGCGTGGGCGGAAGTCTACACGCAGTTCGCTCCCGGCGTTTTTCGATTCTGCCGCCGGGCAATGCCGTCGCGGGAAGATGCAGAGGATGCTACGTCGGAGGTTTTTCTGAAAGTGCGCGGCAAGCTTGACCAATATGACGCATCGCGACCATTCAGTGCTTGGCTCTATCGGGTAGCCGCCAACCATTGCTGGGATATGCTGCGGCGAAGGAGGGTGCGTCAGGATTTGGAAACCGGTGACGTCGAGACTACCCCTCTCGAGCATCCGGATCCCAGCCAGCTTGAACATCTCATCGCGCAGAAATCCCGTGAAGAGGTGCGCCAGGCCCTCGAGCAATTACCGGGTCGAACGCGTATGGCTTTGACCCTCCGCTATTATTCAGAAATGAGCTATGACGAGATTGCTGAGACCCTTGGTGTAAGGCGGCCATTCGTGGGAGTGCTGCTGCTGCGTGCGCGCCATCAGTTGCGCCGCGTACTTGAGCAATCAGCCTCCACGCAACGGCAGGCGGCCGCAGGAGGCAAGATATGAACCATTTCGACGAGATGGCTGCATTCCTGTACTTGGATGGCCAGCTGGAAAGGGAGCAGGCGGCCGAAGTATTGGTGCATACGACCGAGTGCGCCGAATGCCGGGAGTTGTTGGAATCTCTAAAAAGAGAAACTCTGTGGCTCGCGCAGAGTTTGCAGGAAGAAGATATGGTTCCAATGCGCTTCGCGAATCCAGCGATACGCACGCATGTTCGCTGGGGATGGGCAACGGCACTTGCGATGGCCATCACCGGCATGTTGACAGTGTGGAACGGAATTATAGAGCCTTTTGAGCACCGCCTTAGCGAGGCGGGATTCGGTGGAGGAAATCTGATGACGATGCTCTTTTTCAGCGGCGCATTTTGGAAGGGGTGGTCCAGTGTGCTGAGTTTTTTTGGCTTCTTCGCCGCAGTGATATTTTGCATCCTCGCTCTAGGGTTTGTGCGACGATTCTGGAGAAGCGGAACAGCTGTCGGAATGGTTCTTGGCATTTTTTTGCTTGCGGCGCTGGCGATTCCTTTATTGCTGGTGAGCCCCACCGCGCAAGCTTCCGAGTTGGTCCATGGCCATCCCAGCTACACCCTGACCTCGGGACAAACCGTTAATACCGATCTCTTTGTTTTTGCCGATTTCATAAGAATCGAAGGCACTGTAAACGGCGATGTGTTTGCGTGGAGCAACGAAGTCGAAATCGACGGTCACGTGACGGGAGACGTGATTTCGATGGCGAGAGAATTGC
>JASHYE010000497.1 GCA_030043155.1 Candidatus Acidiferrales bacterium
TTGATCGCCCTCGTCGTAATATCCCTTCCTTGCCAGGATATTGTAGCTGTGCCCGCGCACCGTCACATGAATCCTCCGAAACGATCCGTCATGTCGAAGGTTCGACGGTGAATATCCAAGCCTGTACTGCGAGCGCACCTCGCTCTCGATCTGCTCAAACGCTCGCCCAATCTGACTGCCGGATTTCACGCGAATGACGCGCCCTCCCGTTGCGCTGACGATTTTGCGAACCTGCACGTCTCCGCGGTATTTCACGTCCATTAGCGTATAAAATTCCGGATCGCTCACGATAATCGAGTAGACGATCACATTCGCTTTTTCTGCCGCTTCAATCGTTTTTTGCAGGCTGGTTTTGCTTCCTTGATCTTCGCCATCGGTCACCAAGACGAGCACTTCCCGTCCATGCCGCGCCTTCATCAACTCATTTGATGCCAGGTAAACGGCATCGTATAGGTGCGTCCCTCCGACCGACGCCGCCCCAGTCACTTGCAGAATGCTTTTTCCTGTCTCGTTGATTTCAGCTGAATCGATCGCTTGCTCCAGTTTTGCGCGTGTGTTCGTAAAATCCTCGAGCAACCTCACATCAGCATCGAAGCTCATCGCAAACGCCTGGTCCCCGCGCTGCAGCACCGAACTCAGGAAGTTTTTCGCCGCTTTCTTTTCCGTCTCCAGCAAATTGCTCTGGCTATTGCTGGTATCCAGCGCGATTCCCAAACTCAATGCCACGTTCGTATCCGGCGAAAAATAATCGATTTTCTGAGGGATTCCGTCGTCGCTCAGTTCGAAATCATTTTTGTTCAGGTCTTGAATCACATTGCCGTGATGTCCCTCAACCGTGGCATACACGTTGACGACCACCGATGAGGACTTGATGGGTCCGCCGGTAAGTCTGGCGGTCTGTCCGAGCGGCGCAGCCGTCCGCGCCGGGGCGAGGAAGCACAGCGTCATCGCAAAGATTGTTTCAATCGCCCGTGAAAAACATTTCAAAACGGTACCGCCCGCCATCGGTGGGTCCCAAACTCAGTCTGCTTTGTCGCTCATATCCTACGCACGTTCGTTTATGAAGTCGAACCGAACGAAAAGGCCGGACACGGGTAGATGCGTTTATGAAATATCTGCCCGTGTCCGGCCTCGAATATCAGCGACTGCTTCGTTGCCTTTATGTGTTACTCTCCGACGGCTTGCACCGGCAGCGTTTCAATCATCTGCGGTTGCTCCGCCATGAACACCTTAAGGTTTTTCGGCAGGTTGAAATAATACGTGCCCACTTGCGGTATCCGTAGCTCCCGGATGACCAGCGCTCCATCGTGCCGGATGCAAACCAGTTCCGCGTTCTTGCTCATATTCTTCTGCTGGTAATCGAGTGATTGCGGAAGGATAACGGTGACATTTCGGCCCTCGTGCGCGATCCAGATCGTTGCCATCGACGTATGGTTTTCGATCGAAAGCGTGTAGTCTCCTGCAGTAAGAGTTGTCTTCCCCCACTGCGCTTCCAAGGGCAGCGTAAACTTGCCTTGCCCAGCCGGGCCTGCCATCAAACGCGGCGCAAACATTGCGCATGCCATCACAATGCTTAGCAACCCACCAGAAATAGTTCTCCAGCTGCCATTCATCGAGCGTTCTCCTTTTATCCAGCTTTTGTGTGCGGCTGGCTATTGCCAGGCTCGCTGGGCACGAATAGATCTACCCTCTGCCTATCTATTTTCTGAATGCGCGCCGTGCCGCGCACTGGTACTTCAGTCCTGATGACGCACAGGTGTTTCCAAACGATTAATTCAGCTTTGTTTACGGTGGATTAGCTCTGAGGAGTACTTCCGGTGTCTTTCCAGGGGCATCGCGCGAACGAAATGAGGAGATAGCCAAAAGCGGCGTCGTAATCCTCACTGAATGAGGTTTTTCAGGCTATTCTCATTTCCCGGTGTAAAGACTTCCGAAGTGATGTGCCAGCATGAGCGCCATCAGCAAGCCACCGGCTGCCGTGACCACCGCATCGGGAAGGCTGTGGATGTGGAATTGCCCGACGTGGCATACGAGGAAGTAGCCAACCACCGCATTGAGTGTGCCCCATAGCACGTTCACGGTCGCGGAAGACATTCCCCTGCCCGGCGGGGATGCAAACGGACTCGGGAATGGGCGACCGCAGACGCCGCTCACAAAGTGAGGGATGGCATTGACGAGAAAAGCGCCACCGAAAAAGTAAGCAATGTAAAAGTACCAGCGCATGACCTCCTCCATCTTGAGCCCGGAACGCAGCGAGGCGATGGTAACACGTGATTGCGGCTGATCGGTACAGTCTCGGAGACAGGCCTTCCGACTTGAGCGAGTAAGGAATCCTGATCTAAATCCGAAACTGAGGCTCCGCCAGAGAGGCTTTTCCTTCCAGAACACGGGTGCGCCGTGCGGGGCTTGCGCGCGCGCAGCCTAAAACGATAAACTTGCATCGTACTTTCGAGGATGCACCACCTTGCAACCGCAACAACCGTTGTATGACCAATACTCCGATTCCAATGGATCGTTGCGCACGCTAATGCCGGAGCGCCAAGGAGTCTTGGCACTCGTGGAGAATCGCGGCTCGATGCGA
>JASHYE010000498.1 GCA_030043155.1 Candidatus Acidiferrales bacterium
GATTGAAAAGGAGTTTAATGGCGAGACGATTTCGATCGGCTTCAATGCCCAATACTTGCTGGATTTTCTTGCCGCGGCAGCGGACGGGCCGATTTCGGTCGAGCTGAAGGATGACCAATCCGCGGGCCAGATGCGCCCGATGGCGGACGATTCTTCTCGTTACCGGTATGTCGTGATGCCGATGAGGATCTAGCGCCGCCCGACCTTCTTCAAGACTTGCGCAAAGGTTCCTGAACTTACCTCCTGAACACAAGGACAGGGAATTTCTTCGCACCACTGTACCCAGAACAAGGCGACTCTCCTTCACTGAACCGATTAAGCTAGACGGACACAGCGGTTGGAAGTGTGCTCGCCGTGCAGTTTTTCGCGGCATGAAATTCTCAGAAATTCAACGGGCATGGAGGAGTGGTGGCTTTTCTGAAGCTGCGCTTTCCGTTTGGACAAAGTGAGAATCGCGCCGAGACTGAGCAGGCGCAGACGTCTGATGCGGCGCTGAAATATTGGTGCCGCAAGTTCGGCGATCCCGAGCTGGACGAAATCGTTGAAGGCCATCGCGCCTGGCTGGAGTCGAATGGCAAATCAGGACGAAAAGCGGATCTCGCGCATGCCAATTTCGAAGGGGCAGATCTGATGGGCGCGGAGCTGGGAGGCGCAAATCTGCTTCGGGCGAATCTGCAACACGCGGATTTGCTCCTTGCGGATCTGCGCGGAGCTTGCTTGATCGAAGCGGACCTCAGCGAAGCAAATCTGGTGAGCACGAACCTGCGGGGGGCAAGTTTGCTTGGAGCTAATCTTTCTACAGCGACAGGCCTGGTGGCACGGCAACTGGCGGGCGCAAGTTTGTTTGGAGCGGCGCTGCCGGAGTCGGTTTATCCCTTCGAGGGAGTTGGAAAAGCGGCAATCGTCGGCAGTGTCTTGCAGGTTCTGCTCGGTGCAATGGCGGTGATGTGCCTTTTTTTGCTGGCTTCCGTCGCAGCGACTACGGACGTGCAATTGATCAAGAATTCTCCCGCGCCGATTCCATTTTTCGCGAATGTGATGCCGACGCAGGTGTTTTACCTGGTCGGGCCGATGCTGCTTGCCGGCATGTACATCGCGTTTCATTTCTACCTGCAGCGACTGTGGAGCGCTCTGGATGAGCTTCCCGGGGTTTTCCCGGATGGCCGCAGGCTGACGGAATGCGTCCCAGTATCGATGATCGCCCTCGCGCCCCGTTGGCTGCGTGAGCCGGAGAGCCAAGGAACGGTTCCGATTCTCCAGCGATTGTTCTCTGGACTGCTGGGATACTGGATGGTTCCGGCCACGCTGCTGGTGGTGTGGATGCGTTACTTGACGGAGCAAGACTGGCGCGGAAGCCTTTTGCAGATATTTTTCATTTTGGCGGCTGCGGCGATGAGCGGATTTCTGCCCGGCAGTGAGAGCAGCATGTTTGCTGCCCGCAGCGCCGATCGCAAACGGACGAGCCCAGTGTGGAGTTCGTGGCATGCCGGCCGATTCACGGCGATTGCGGCGGCAGGATGTATTCTGTTGGTAGTGTTGTCGCTGGGCGTGATTTTGGGCGCTCCGCATCAGTTGAACGGCGCTCCGAGGCTAAGCCGGGGAGATTTTCGCCGGTGGCCAGCCGCCGTTTTCTGGCTGGCGGGATATGATCCATTTCCAAATCTGGCCGCGGCGCGCATTTCCGATGGTCCCGTGGGGAACAGTACAGAGGATGAATTAAAGGCGGTAAGCGGTGCGCAACTGCGAAATGCGAGTTTGCGATATGCGGAGGCCAGCCACGCATTCTTTGCAAAATCTGAGATGCAGGATTGTGATCTGACCGGCGGGAATTTTTTAGGAGCGGACTTTCGTGGCGCAATTCTAACGTTAGCTAATCTGACCGACACGGATCTCTCCAAAGGCAATTTTGAAGGCGCAGACTTCACGTACGCTGTTCTGACGGGCGCGATTGGAACAGGCGCGGATTTTGTAAACGCGAACTTTTACAATGCCAGACTCATAAACGTCCAGTTGAATCGGGCGAGCCTGAGAAAAGCAGACCTGCGCGGGGCTGTTATGAATGGCGCAGAATTGAACCAAACGGATTTCAGCGGGGCGTACATGGGCGGAGCGAAGCTGGTGAGCGCCTCGCTCGTAGGCGCGAGATTGAATGCGGCTTTCCTGGATGGCGCGGAGCTGCACGGCGCCGACTTGCGCGGAGCGGTGTTTGCGGGCGCGATTGTGAGCGGCGCCGACTTCAGCGGAGCGAATCTGGATGGAGCGGATTTGCGCGGCGCGCTGGAAATCACGGCGAAGCAGGTCTGCTCGACGATTAGTCACAGCGGTACGATGATGGATGACAGTTTTCGCGAGCAGGTGGATGCAACCTGCGGCGGCGTGAATTGAAGACTGTTATTTCTTGACGGGCGGAGCGGGCGGGATATCCGGACGCGCAAATTCGAAAATGCCGTGAGGATCATCGGCGAGAAGAATGCGCTTGGGCTCAATCAGGATTGCAGAGGCGGGCAGGTCTTCGCCGCTCGTCATAAGCGTGCGATAGACCTTCACGCGATTTCCAGCGCTGTCAAACTTCATCAGATAATCCCCCAACGATAGCCAGACTTCTTGTGTTTGCGGATCGACGCCGATCGCGTTGATGACCTCGGGAAGGGGCGTCGTGTTTTTCTGTCCGTCAATGCGCGAAATATCTCTGCGCTCAGCCTGTGCGGAAGGATAAATATCGAGAGTGTGCAGCGAGATCTGGTAGGAGGAATATCCAAAAGCATCATACTTGCGGACGGTGGGTTCCGGCATGTATGTAAAAGCGTAATAAATGTGACTGGCTGGATCAGTGGCCAGCCTGCCGACATTGAGAAAGCGGTTGAAGTCTTCGCGGTCCGCCATATCGGAGATATCGCCAAACTCTCGAACGTACTTCCCATTTGCATCGAAAACGGAGACGAGGCGCGATGATTTGAAGCTGGCGACGGCGATTTGATCTCCAGCCAAAACGATGACAGAGGTCGGCGATTCGACAGGGAAGGAAAATGCGAGGTTTCCGTCCGGCGTGTAGATTTTTATGGCGTTCGCGCCGCGATCAGCAACGTAAACGCGCCCGGTGGAGTCCACATCGAAATCGTCGCCATAAACGATCGCCGATTTGCCGGAATCCTTACGAGGAATTTGGCCGAGGAAAGTGTTATCAGCGGTATAGACGCGAACGGCATGATCGACAGTCGAAAGAAAGTAATACCGGCCGTGCGAATCGCGTTTCATCGCTTTGATTCCGGGACCGACATCGGGAAATAGGTGAGCGCGGGCGGTAATTTCATTTTCCAGTTCACCTACTTGCGCCTGAGCGCTGCCCGCCGCGCAAAAAAACAGCACAATCGCAAAGGACAGCCCAGCTGTTAGCGTGATGACAACGCGGCTGGGGCGAAATGTCATGGAGTCAGCGATATACCGAGCAAATAAGATGCGCGGAGCGGCTTGGAGGTTTGTGCTCCTGCGCATTCCAGTTTGCACAGTAACTAACGTGCTGCGGGCCTCCAGAAACCGGAGTCACCGGCTGCAAATTCATCCGAGACGTGGCTTGTGGAAGGGCTGACGATGTAAAGTTCGCTGTCCCAGGAAATGTAAGCGTCGCGCGCGATTGCCTGCAGGCGAGAGTAAACGGTTTCGCCTTCCGCCCCACGAAGTCCTCTCGATCGCGCCACGTAATCATCCATCTCTTTGAGAGACCGCATGGTCAAAAAGATGACGAATGTTGTTGATGGCGCGCCGGCGTTCACTTGATAGGTGACCCATGGTGCGTTGGCATTGAGCCTGCCATAGGCGGCGCTCAAATCTTTCATCGCTTCCTCGAATTCCTGTTCATGCCCCTGGCGCACAAGAATGGTGGCGACTCGGAGGACGCGCGCTTTGGAAAAATCAACAGAGTTCGCCCGATAACTGAGGCCGTTCCGGCGGATGGCAACGGCATTGGTGACGCGAGAAGTGAAAGTCAGGAGCTGTTCTTGAATGGGGACAAGGTCTGGATTGGCAGCCATGGCGTTATTGAGTGTGTCGTTTACGGCTTGAGCCTCAGCGAAGGAGTTAAAGAGATTCAGATAGATCGCGCCCAAATCGCCAGTGAATGATTGCGCACCGAGCCAATAGACAGGAATTCTCCTCTGACTGTACTCATTCGCGATGCGACCTAACAAATTGGCATAGTCCGTTTCTTTCCCGGGTATCAGTTGCTGGTGGACTATATTCAGGATTTCGGGCGCTGCGCCGGCGGCATTCAGCGCTTGGCTGCTTTGGGCGTGAGCGCTGCAGGTCAAGAGAAGGCTGAGCCCGATGCCTGCAGCCCAGCGGAGAGAGTTCCTGAGCATTCAGTCCTCCTTGTAATCTCTACTCCGAGCGAACCACGAGCGGCTCGATGGAACGTGCGCGGCCAGAAGTTTCATCAACATCGATCACGACCGCGTGCAGTTGCACATCACCCTCGGCAACTTCGAAACGGGCGGGCAACCCGGTCAGAAAACGCTGAATGATGGGTTCTTTGGTCATGCCGATGATGGAATCGTGCGCGCCGGTCATGCCTACGTCAGTAATAAAGGCGGAACCGCCGGACAGCACATGCGCATCAGCAGTAGCGACATGAGTGTGAGTGCCGACCACGGCAGATACTTTTCCGTCGAGGAACCAGCCCATCGCTTGCTTTTCGGACGTGGTTTCCGCGTGCATATCGACGATTATCACTTTGGTGTCGGGTGGAATTCGGGCGAGCTCGTGTTCCGCGGCGCGGAAAGGGCAGTCGATGGGCGCCATAAAAGTGCGACCTTGGAGGTTCAAAACAGCGCAGGGCACCCCATTCCGCGAATTTCCCAAGTAAAGGCCGGAGCCGGGCAAGCCGTCGGGGAAATTTGCGGGGCGGAGCAGCCGAGGCTGATGCGGGAAGTAGTCGATGATTTCTTTGCGGTCCCAGATGTGATTTCCGCCGGTGAGGACATCGGCGCCCGCCTCAAACAGCTCATCGGCGAGCCGCGGCGTGATGCCAAAACCCGAGGCGGCGTTTTCACAATTCACAATGGCGAGATTGATCTTTCGCTGCTCGACGAGATCAGCGAGGTGGTCTTTGAGAATGCGCCGTCCCGGAGAGCCGACGATATCGCCCACGAAGAGAATCAACATGGCGTTAGATATTAGAGGTTGAAATAGGGAAAAAGTAGAAAAATCGCTGCGGTCGATTGGAGACAAAAGCAAGCGGAGCGGTCCACTTCGCCGTATGCAGCCAGGCCCCTGAACCCCTGTTCAAGGTGGGCGCCCAACGCCCGCCTCAGGCTTTCCAATCCCGATTGCTCGAGAGGGAATGCACACCGGCGGGACGACAAGGGCTCCCGGGGATTCAGCATTGGTTCAAAGCGGCCATCGCAGCAAGACGCGCGTCGCAGGCCAACTCCGCGATTCATTGTAGCAGGAGTCGTCAAAGCGGCCCGGACGCGCTTCTTTACACTCTCGGGGCGCGAGGCGCGGCTGAAATCTCGCGCTTGTGACGCCAGAGTTCTTCATAATGCGCCAGCCACGTACGAATTTTGCGCAGCCCGGCGTTTCGAAGGCGATAATACCGACGGTTGCCGACGAAGCGCACCCTTACCAAGCCGGCCTTTTGCAAAATGGAGAGGTGGTCTTGTACCGACTGGCGCGACCTTGGGAAAAACGTAGCTAAATGCGAAAACGGCTGCTCGCCCTGAGCGATCAGCTCGATCAAACTGCGACGCGTCGGCTCACAGAGGGCGAAGAACAAATCCCGCCGGCGCGCCGCCGCCAATCGTCCCAGACGTTGTTGCCGTCTCTTCGCGGACATAGGCTCCCTGCCGTCTCAGAAGTGGAACCCAATTTCGCCCGTCAGTGTTCGCGGTGTGACGTAATGAGCGCCGCTGAACGTAGACAAAAAATTGTAAAGGGCGACACTGTCCATCATGTTGATGACCGTGAATTGTGCGCTCCATTTGTACCGGTCACCGTGGGAGCGGAACAGGTTGTCGTCGCCGACGGCCATGTCGAACAGGC
>JASHYE010000499.1 GCA_030043155.1 Candidatus Acidiferrales bacterium
TGACGCGCAGCTCTTTCGCATCGCGAATCTCAATTCCCTCCTCTGTGTAAGGCCCCAATGCGGCGAGCATCGGCAGCTCGTCGATGAGCCGAGCGGTCAGCGCTCCTGAAATTTTCCCGCCTTTCACCGGAGCGTGATGGACATTGACGTCGCCCGTAAGCTCGCCATCGCGCGAAGCGAGCGCGACCACGGAGACCGGCGCGCCCATCGCGGCCAGAAAATCGAGAATGGCGGTCCGTGTTGGATTCAGCCCGACGCCCTGAATAATCAATTCTGAATCGGGAACGATAAGCGTGGCCGCGAGAAAAAATGTGGCTGCGGAGATATCGCCCGGCACAGTGACCTGCCGGGCCGTCAATTTTGGCCTGCCTTGCAAATGCACCGCGCCGTCTTGCCTGGTGATTGCCGCGCCCATTTCGCGCAGCGCCAGTTCCGTGTGGTCGCGCGTATGTACGGGTTCGTGCACGATGGTTTCCCCTTCCGCGAACAAACCGGCAAGCAAGACTGCGGACTTCACCTGCGCGCTCGGCACTTTGGGCGCATAATCGATTGTGCGCAACGCGCCGCCCGCGATTTTCAGCGGCGCAAACTCATCTTCGCGTGCCTCGATTTTTGCGCCCATCTGCCGCAGCGGCTCCATAACCCGCCGCATAGGCCTGCGCCGCAAGGAGCCATCGCCAGATATTTCCGCTGAAAAATTCTGCCCGGCCAGCGCGCCGGAGAGAAGCCGGATTGTCGTTCCGCTGTTGCCCGCGTCGAGCGTTTTTCGCGGCTTAGCCCAGCCAGACAGGCCCTTGCCCTCGACGGTGATGCCGCTCCCCTTCTCTTCGATGTGCACGCCCAGCGCGCGCAGGCATCGCAGAGTGCTTTGGCAATCCGCCGCTGGCGAATAATTGAAGATTTCGCTTCTCCCTTCTGCCAGGGCAGCCAGAATGGCGATGCGATGCGAAATGGATTTGTCTCCGGGAAGAGTCAGAATCCCTCGAAACGGCTTTGCTGGGCGGATGCGCCGCTTGGCCATGAGGAAATCTTAGCACGCCCGTCGGAAACAACCTTGCGCCTGGCTGCGGTGTCAAATGATATGCGCGTTAGCAGACGCTGGTAACGTTCGGGCATCAGTCGCTGCGATGGAATCATGGCGCTGCAACGTCATTGCGCCGCTTAGATGCGCAGGTTAATATGAAAAGTCTTATGCGTCTTCGCTATGGTTTATTGTTCGCAGCAGCTCTGACTCTGCTGCTTCCCCTCTCGCTCTTTGCTGCAGACACACCCGCTATTCTTCCGCTGAGCGAAATCCATCCCGGAATGAAGGGCGTGGCGTACACGATTTTCAGCGGCGACCAGGTCCAGCAGATGGATGTGACCGTGCTGGGCATCTTGAATGACGCCATGGGGCCGAAGCAGGACATCATCCTCGTCGAGCTTTCGGGAGCGGATGTTGCCAAGGATGGGGTTGTTGCCGGTATGAGCGGAAGTCCAGTGTATTTCGACGGTAAGCTCGCCGGCGCCATTTCGCTCAAAGTTGGGACGTTCACGAAGGATGCTATCGCCGGCGTTACGCCCATTCAGAACATGCTGGATATTCAGGAGGCAATGTCTTCGCCGGTGCAGATTGCCGCAAATCCGTTGCCCGAGAATTTGCAGAATTCTGCCGCGGCGCAAGCCTCGAATTCTCCCGGCAGGGTCGCGCTCGGCGGTAACCAATTTCTTGTGCCGATCGAGACTCCTCTCGTTTTTTCGGGCGTATTGCCACAGACATTGGATCGCTTCTCTCCGGACTTCCGCGCGTACGGCTTGGCGGCGATGGCAGGCGGCACCGTGCCGCCCAGTCCTGAAGATTCACAGATCAAGCCCGGCGATATGGTTGGAATGCAGCTCGCATCCGGCGATCTTTCGCTTTACGCGGGCTGCACGGTCACGGCCATCATTCACGGCCGCGTGTTTGTGTGCGGCCATCCTTTCAATTCCCTTGGCTCCGTCGAGATGCCGATGACGCGCGCCTACGTCGTGACGACACTGGCTTCTTCGCTCGAGTCTACCAAGATCATGAATACCGGCGGCGTGATAGGCACTTTTTTGCAGGATAGTGTGACTGGAGTCGTCGGCCAGCTTGGTGCTGGACCGGCCATGCTGCCCGTTACGGTCAATATCACGACGGCAAAGCAGCAGCGCCACTTCCACTTCAATGTCATTGAAAATCCGAAGCTGACACCTCTTCTTGTTGCCGTTGCCACCTACAACGGCATGGTGAGCAACACAGCTTACACCGAGGGCACCACACTCCAGCTCGATGGCAGAATCGATATCGCCGGACACCCCTCCGTCGACCTGCGCGACATGTTTGTGCCATCGGATTCGCCGCTTCCGGGTGGCTACCCGGTGGCCATCGCCGTCGAATCAGCTTTTGCGCGCATTTATACCAATCCTTATGAAGTGCCAAAAGTGCAGAACGTCACAATCAATGTCACCAGCTTGCCGCAGAGCCGATGGTCCGAAATTGATGGTGCGTGGGCGGATCGCAGCGAAGTTGCAGCCGGGCAGACGCTCAATATCAAAGTGCTGCTTCATCCTTACCGAGGCACGCCGTTCATTCAAGAGGTGCCCATCACGATCCCGGCGCAGGCCGCGCGCGGCAATCTGCAGGTCCTGGTCAGCGATGCAGCTTCGCTGAATCGCATGCGGGAGCTTTTTCCCGGTCAAGGCGAGAATCTGCAGGGCTTGGACGAACTGATCCGTGTGATCAATCGCGAGCGCCAAAATGACCGGCTCTACGTCACGTTGTGGACCAATACCCCGACTCTTCTCGTTGAGGACAAGGAATTGCCTGACATTCCCGCATCCGAGATTAACGTGCTGGATCAACGCCGCATGCCCGGCGGCGCGCAATTGCTTTATCAGTCCGAAATTGGCGAACATTCGGTGGCCATGAATCAGGTGATTTCCGGCCAGCAATATCTTTCGGTCACAGTCAAGTGACCCAATTTCCCAAAAGATTGAGAGATGATCGATGAGGCGATTCACGCTTCTTGGAGTTTTTGCCGCTCTTTTGCTGTGCGCAGTAGCAGCTCAGGCGGAACACACGCGTTTCTGGCAGCAATCTACTTTCGATGAATTCGACAAAGGCACGCACAACGGCATCGCCCTTCGCAGCGACGGCACTCTTATGCCCGCGCCGGAATTCAAGCAACTCGCCGATCCCGCGCTCGCTTACGCGTGGGCGCTGGCTGTGGATTCGCGCGGAAGGCTCTACGCGGCCGGCGGTTCTGACGCCAAGGTCGTACGCCTCAATGGCGATGAGAAGCCTGCTACGGTATTTGAATCCAGTGAACTTGAAGCTCAGGCTCTTGCCATCGACAAGCAAGATAACCTCTATGTTGGCACCGCGCCTGACGGCAAGGTGTACAAAGTCACGCCCGACGGCCAGCACTCCGTGTTTTTTGACCCTAAAGCAAAATACATCTGGGCGCTTGCGTTTGATCCCGCCGGAACTCTGTTTGTTGCTACCGGAGACACGGGCGAAGTTTTCGCCGTGGCTCCTGACGGTACCGGTAAGCTTTTTTACAAAAGCGATGAGACTCACGCGCGCTCACTGGCATTTGATTCTCACGGCAATTTGCTTGTCGGCACGGACCCCAGCGGCCTGATCATCCGCGTCCCCATCAACGCCCATGGTTCCGGTTTACCGGAGGCGGGAAAAGGGTTCGTGGTTTACGAAACGGACAAGAAAGAAGTCACGAGCATGACGATTGGGCCTCACGGGAGCATCTATGTCGCTGCCGTGGGCAACAAGACTCCGCGGCGCCCGCGCACCGGGCCTGCCGCAAATCCATCCGCTAATCAATTGGCCGCCGCTCTTGCGGCCGCCGCGCGGTCTGGCGAGCAGCAAGCCACTCCCAATGAGGCCATTTCCGGCGCTACTGCGGGCGCGACGATGTTTCCGACGTTCTTGAATCCTACTGGAGGCAGCGAAGTCTATCGCATCGCTCCCGACGGCTCGCCAGAATCACTGTGGTCTTCTGCTCAGGACGTCGTCTATGCGCTGGGATTTTCTCCTTCGCATCACCTGCTGCTCGGAACCGGAAATCACGGCGAAGTGATTCAACTGGATGACCAGCGCCTGTTTTCTTCGCTTGCCGGTTCAGACGCTTCGCAAGTGACTGCTCTGATTCCGGGGCCAAGCCGGACGATCTACATTGCTACCGCGAATCCCGGAAAAATCTTTGCGCTCGGCCCCGATTATGCTACGGAAGGCACTTTTGAATCAGACCCCTTCGACGCCAAGATTTACTCTCGATGGGGACGGTTGACGTGGTGGGGCGAAAACAGCGGCACGGGCAAAATCGAATTCTACGTGCGCTCGGGCAACACCTCGGAACCGGATGATTACTGGAGCCCCTGGTCTGGTCCCTACACCAACAGCGCAGGAAGCAGTGTTGACTGCCCGCCCGCGCGCTTTGCACAGTGGAAAGCAGTCTTTCACGTCACCGGAGATCAGGATCAGCCGACGCTCTCGTGGGTCAAACTCGCTTATTTGCGCAATAACGTCGCGCCGGTGATCGATGGAATTGTCGTTCAGGATCCGGGGATACGCGCGCAGAGCTTTGGAGGAAATGCCGGCCAGCCGCAAACGCCAACTGTTGTTCCTCTGCGCGAGCCGCAGACTTCGAGCGAGGAAGTGGAATCATTTGTCTTCTCTCAGGGCCAGGCACGCGGCCCGCAATTCTCCACTCCGCCGCAGGGCTTCGTCGCCAGGGGCTATCAGACCGTGCTCTGGAGCGCTCACGACGACAATGATGACGAGCTCGTTTATTCGCTTTACTATCGCGGGGAAGGCGAAACGCAGTGGAAGCTGCTCAAGGACAAAATTCACGACGATTTTTATTCCTGGGACACCACAACCATGCCGGACGGCGCATATTATCTGAAGCTCGTCGCATCCGATGCGCCTTCAAATCCCGCAGGCGACGCGCTCACGACGGAAATGGAAAGCGACCGGTTCCAGGTGGATAATACTCCGCCGACGGTGGAGAATATCCGCGCCACCGAGTCCGCCGGCGATTGGCACGTACGCTTCACCGCGCATGACTCGGGCAGCGCCATCGCGCGCACTTCGTACAGTCTGGACGCGGGCGATTGGCAAATGGTATTCCCAACAGGGCAGCTCACCGACTCGCCGTCCGAGGATTACGATGTCGTGTTCCATAATCTCGCGGCGGGAGAGCATACCGTTGCCGTTCGTGTCTTCGACAAATTCAAGAACACGGCAACCGCGAAAGTGACTTTTACCGTTTCCGGCACTCGCTAAGAACTTCGTAAGCCCGCGCTCGTCACGTTGTTGGCGGGGCAAGGTAATATCCCAATCGCGCACGAACCTTCACGTGGGGACGTCCCACTCTTACTTCAATCTGATGGATTCCCGGCTGCGCCGCTCCTTGCAGTTGATAGCTCAAAACGTACTGCGAATGCAGTTCGTCCGCTATTCGACTCAGATTAATCTGAATGTTGCGGTCCTTGAAGGGATGGTAGTAAACGCCGCCCGTGAACGACACAGCTGCGGCCATTGCCTGGCTCTTTCTTATGTGAGTTACGCGCTGAACCAGGAACACGGCCACACATAGCAAACAAATAGTATTATCGACTCCCTCGGCCCCCATTGAAGTCACCACGGGCGCTGGATTCCCTCCCGAAGTTACATCCAGGTCATCATCCGGATCGTGCGGCACAGGGTCTACGCGCAAGTCCGCAGCCGTGCTGCTCAGACCAATGGTGTAAATGCTGATGTTCGCGCGCTGCGCCACTCGCAACACGTCGTCGAGCCTGTGTTTGCTGCCGCCATCTTGCGCTTCCGCAATTACCAGCAGCACGCGATGCGACGTCTCCGGCTGCTTCTCGAGCAGCAGCGCACTCTCCATCATCGCGTCGTATAGACGCATATCGTCATCTCTGAATCGAATCTTCTGGATCGCTTTTTCGACCGCATCGTGATCGCTGGTGAATGGCTGCAGCAGATTCACCGCGTCGCCCGCGCCAATCACTGCCGCTTCGCCGTCGGCAGCCATTAGCGTTTCCGACACCACG
>JASHYE010000062.1 GCA_030043155.1 Candidatus Acidiferrales bacterium
GTCGAAACTGGCGTCGGCCTGATTCCCGCGGGCGGCGGCTCAAAGGAAATGCTCATTCGCGCGAATGAACATGCAGCGGGCGGCGAGGATTTGGATTTGTTCCACGCCATGAAGCCGATTTTCGAGAATATCGCTATGGCAAAAGTCGGCACAAGCGCGGAAGAGTGCCGCGCGCTCGGCTATTTGCGGCCATCCGATCCCGTTGCGATGAATCGCGACCGCCTCGTCGCCGATGCGAAGCAAACCGCGCTCGCGATGTTCCGCGCCGGATACCATCCGCCTGCGCCGCCACAGATTCGCGTGCTCGGCGAAGAGATGCTGGCTGCCGCGAAGCTCGCTATCCATCAAATGCTGCGCGGCGAATACATCTCCGACTATGACGCGCTGGTCGCGCGCAAGCTGGCGAACGTCCTCGCCGGCGGCGCGCTCTCCGCTTCGCAGACCGTCAACGAGCAATACATCCTCGACTTGGAACGCGAAGCCTTTGTGTCACTGTGCGGCGAACGGAAAACGCAGGAGCGCATCGCGCACACCCTCAAAACCGGCAAACCCTTGCGCAACTAAGTGACTTCCATTTGCGCGAGCTATTCGGATCAAGAATTGCGACGAGGTTCAGGCCCTTCCGAATAAGTCCGATAATCAGAGGTCAATTCTTCCCCGGTTGCAATATCTCTAGCGGCGTAGAAACGAAAATCTCTTCCGCATCTGACATTCGGGTCTTGAGAGTGGTTAAGATACCAGGCCACTGTTAGAAGGTTGAAGTTTCGTGGGCAGCCATACTTGCCATTTTTCAGAACGCCGAAATCCTCATATAGCCTGCGAATTGCATTCGGCAGCTTCTCGATCTTCTTCTGATCCACCCATACAAGATTATCTTCGTCTCCGAAAAAAATCGGTGTCCCCTTTTTTATTGGTGCAACAGCGAACACACCAACGCCGTGTATACGAGATTGGCCGAGTCTTGTAAAAACGCGGTAGTGCGGTAGCCCAGCCTTGCGCTTTGTCATCCGCTCGCCCCACAAGATGAATGGATTAGTTGGTTTCGTGCCTCAAATCATTCGTCAGTTCGACCAAGTCGTACCGCAGAATTGCCGCGTCGGCAACGAACAGTATCACGAGGACAATGGAGGTCCATCGTTCACCTTTCGACAGTACGATCCAAGGAACGAGATTTAGAGAGATCATAGCGAACGCGAGATTGAAATTGAGCATATAGTAGGTGAAAAACCAATCTTCTACGCCTGCGATGTACCGTTGCTCGCCCTTCACGAAGAAGTACCAATCCACGTCTCTCCACCCTAGGTAGGAGAAGATCACATAAAAAACCCACTCGAAAATGTCACGCAGCGCATCGAAGACCTGCCCGATCACGTAAGAGAGAATCGCTAAAGCGATAATTCCGAACCCGAATCCACCATAGGTCTTCACGAGCGCAAGGAGTGCTTCCTGCACTGAGCTTGTCAGCGTTAGCAGGGAAATCACTACAAAGGCTAAACCTGGCACCCAGTGGGCTAGGAGAGGTTTGGGTCTCATGGCAAAAAGAGCCGACGTGTCGCTCACAGTTAGTCCCTGAATTTTGTGAGAATAGATCCACGCAAGGTAGCACGCTCATTGTCGAGAATCAATTTCTCGTCCATCCCCGCGAAAAAATCGTGACTCCGTGGGCAAAATGCGTATAGTGGGCGGAGCCAGCCTTGGAGGATGCCATGAAAAAGCTCATCGGAATCGGATCAGCGATCTTCTTCCTGTGCTCAATGTCTGCGTTTGCCGCGCAGCAGCGGCCCGCGGCTAGACCAGCGCCTCAGCGGCAGGTGCGTCCAGCACCGCAGGTCGGCCATGGCTACATTCCGTCCCGCGGCCCCACGCACGTCAGCAGGCCTGCGCCTGCTGCGCATCCTGCGCAGGACGGTGGGCATCCAAATTACAGCGACCGCGCCGGCCATCCTGCGGCGCCCCACGTTCATCCCAGCACCGGTCAGTGGGTCGGCAGCGGCCCCAGCCCGCACTATCACCTCGCTCATCCTTGGGAACACGGCCATTTCCCGGGCGAGATTGGTCGCAGCTACGTTTATCGCCTCATTGGCGGCGGCCCGTCGCGTTTTCAATTCGGGGCTTATTTCTGGAGCGTCGCTCCGTATGATGTGGATTATTGCTCGGACTGGCTATGGGACTCCGATGACATCGTTCTCTATCTCGACCCAGACAATCCCGGCTGGTACCTGGCCTATGACGTCAGACTTGGCACATACGTGCACGTGTTGTATCTCGGCCCCGCATAATTCTTGTTTGTGAAAGCACTTGATGGGCGGCGAAGCAGCCGCCCATTCCTTTTCGCTTCAATGCCCACTGCAGAACAGTTGACTTCGCTGAAACCTCCCATTAGCATCTGCCGTCTCTGACATCTATTCCAGTATTCCAGGCCCAGGAGTCGGTCCTGAAAAACAAAATCGTTGGCATGCTGGGGTGTGAAATGAAGCAATTAAGCCGTGTTCATGTGCTCGCCGCTTTTGCTGTTGGCGTGGTCTGCACGATCTCGATGCTCTGCGCTACTCCCGCCGCACTCGCACAGCAAGAGCAAAGCGGACTATCCGTTTCCGCTGGTCTTTCGAAAGCTGGCGAGCCGCGATTTTTCGCCATTAAAGACGCGCGAATCGTGCCCGCCTCTGGCCCGGTCATCGAGAAGGGAACTGTGGTCATGGCCAACGGCATCATCACTGCCGTCGGACCGGACGCGCAAATTCCTCCCGAAGCCGCAGTGATTGACGGCACGGGACTCACCGTTTATCCCGGGCTCATCGACGCAGGCACAACCGCTGGATTGCCCGGCAGTGAAAATGCAGCGCCAGCCGGACGCGCTCGCGGCCCGCGCGCTGCTGCTCCTGTCGAAATTGCGAATGGCCCGCAGGACCGTCCGCTCACAACGCCGTGGATTGTGGCGGCAAACGAATTGAATCCCGAGGATCCTCGCATTGAAAGCTGGCGCGATGCCGGGTTCACCACAGCGCTCGTTGAACCAGAAGGGGGAATTTTCCCGGGCCAGGGCTCCATCGTTGATTTTGGCGAAGAGCGCGCCGGAAGCATGATTGTTGCTCCGCGTGTCACGCTCGGAATCGATTTTCAGACTTCCGGCAATTTCGCGAGTTTCCCCAGCTCGTTGATGGGAGCGGTGGCTTATGTGCGGCAGGTCTTCATCGACACGCGCTGGTACCAAAACGCGGAAGACGTTTACAACGCGCACCAATCCGGCCTCGAACGCCCACCGTACGACCGCACCGAAGTTGCCGTCGGCGACGCGCTGAAAAATAACGAACTGATTTTGCTTCCGGCCGGCGACAAACTCGCCATCTACCGCGCGATTCGGCTCGCAAATGAATGGCAAATCCATGCCGCGATGTATGGCGCGCAGGAAGGGTACGCGCTTTCCAGTGAAATTGCCGCCAGCAAAATGCCTGTGTTCGTCAACGTGAACTGGCCGAAGATTGACAAGAGTGGCGATCCGGACGACATCACGCTTCGCGAGCTGCACCTCTGGGACCGCGCTCCGTCCACCCCTGCGGCGCTTTCCAAAGCGGGCGTTATGTACGCGTTCTATTCTGGCGGAATCACGAATCCCAAAGACATTCTGAAAAACGTGAAGAAGGCCATCGACGCTGGCCTATCGCCCGATGATGCGCTGAAGGCCATGACCATCAATCCCGCGCAGATTCTCGGGGTTTCTGACCGCCTTGGCTCTATCGAACAGGGCAAAGTAGCAAATCTCGTGGTAACGGATGGCGATTTGTTTAACGAGAAAACGAAAATCAAAGCTGTTTTCGTCGACGGCATGCGCTACGAAATTCACGAAGATGCATCGCCTGGCCCGCCGGGTGGTCACCCAATGCCCATGCAGCAGAGCGACGAGGGGGTGCAACCATGAATTTCGAAAATTCCAAAATGCACGCGCTTCGCCGGATCGCAATCCTCGCCGCGCTCGCAATTTTCCCGCTTGCCGCGGGCGCGCAAGATGATTCCAGTGTCACGCTGATTAAAAACGCTACCGTTATCACCATCACTCACGGTCGCATCGAACACGGCTCGGTTCTGATTCGCGACGGCAAGATCGCAGACGTAGGCACGGATATTCAGGCGCCTGCTGGCGCGAACGTCATCGATGCCAACGGCATGTACCTCATGCCCGGCATCGTGGATTGCCACACGCACATCGCCGTCGATGGCGACGTCAACGAAGGCAGCGTCTCCGTTTCTTCGATGGTCAACATCAAGGACGTGCTCAATCCGTATGACATCAACATCTATCACGAGCTCGCCGGCGGCGTGGTGATCGGCAATGTGCTCCACGGTAGCGCGAATCCCATTGGCGGGCAGACCATCGTCATCAAATTCAAGTACGGCTCCACGCCCGCCGATCTGCCGTTTCCCGATGCGCTTCCCGGAATCAAGTTCGCCCTCGGTGAAAACGTGAAGCATTCCAATTTCGGCGGTCCCATTCCGCGCTATCCCGAAACGCGCATGGGCGTCGAAGAAACGATTCGCGACGCCTTCACGCGCGCGAAGCAATATCAGAAAGACTGGGCGGATTACAACCAGCGGAAAGCCGCCGGCGAGCAGAATCTGATTCCGCCGCGCCGCGATTTGCAACTCGAGCCTCTCGTCGAAGTTTTGGAAGGCAAGCGCTACATCCACTGTCACTCGTACGTTTCCGATGAAATTCTCATGCTCATGCGCGTTGCGCACGACATGGGATTTAAGGTGCGCACGTTCCAGCACGTACTGGAAGGCTACAAGGTCGCCGATGAAATGGTCGCCGCGGGAGCTTATGGGTCTACTTTCTCCGATTGGTGGGCCTACAAGATGGAAGCGTACGAGGCAATTCCGTATAACGCTGCACTGATGACGCGCCGCGGCGTCATCGTTTCCGTCAATTCTGACGACCCCGAAGAGGCCCGCCATTTGAATCAGGAAGCTGCGAAGAGCATGCACTACGGCGACCTCACGGAAAATGAAGCCCTTCGCCTCGTCACGCTGAACCCAGCAATTCAGCTGGGTATCGACAATCACGTTGGCTCCATCGAGGTGGGCAAGGACGCCGACCTGGTCATCTACAATCACGACCCGCTCAGCGTCTACGCCGTGGTGCAAAAAACGATCATCGATGGAAAGGTTTATTTCGACCGCGCGCAGGATATTGCCGAGCGCGCCGAACTAGCAAAGGAGAAGCAGGAGCTTCTCGATAAGGCAATGAACGAAGGCAAGCCTGCGCCTAACGCTGAAGAAAATGAAAACGGCGCGAAGAAGCCCGCGAAAAAGCACAAGAAGGGCCTCTACACGCCGGCGGAAACGCCTCAGCTCGACAACGCCGAGATCGGAGGCGCGCGATGAACTCCCGTTTCGTCAATCGCAACGCTCCAAAATTCGTGCTGAGCGCCGCGCTTCTCCTTTTCGCGTTCGCGTTTGCATTTCCAGCTGCCGCGCAAACTTCCACGTCCGGCGTCTATGCCATCAAGGGCGCAAAAATCTACACGCTCGCGGGCCCGCCGATTGAAAATGGCACCTTAATCATTCAGGACGGCAAAATCGCCGCGGTCAGTGCGAATGCCGCGATTCCCGATGGCGCGCAGGTCATAGACGGTTCCGGCCTCGAAGTCTATCCGGGAATGTTCGACGCAGTTACGCAGATGGGCCTCGAAGAAGTCTCTGCCGTCAAAGCCACCATAGATACGGTGGAAACCGGTGAATTCAATCCCGACGTCACCGCCGCGACAGCTTTCAATGCGGATAGCGCGCACGTCGATGTCACGCGTGCCGCAGGCATCACTGAAGTTCTGACCGTTCCCGGCTCGCTCGGCGGCGGATTCGGCGGAGGCGGTGGTGGTTCCGTCATCGGCGGCAATGCTTCGGCGGTGAATCTCGGCGGCTGGAATATCAACGACATGGTCATTGAAAGCCATGCGGCGATGGAGCTTACCTGGCCGTCCATTTCCAGCGGCTCCTTCGATCTCACCACGTTCACATTCCGTCGTTTGCCGTTCGACGAAGCCAAGAAGCAATATCAAAAGAAAATCGACGGCCTCTCCGATTTACTGGAGAAAGCGCGACACTACGCTCAGGCGATGCAGAGCGGCGCGGAAGATTTTCCGCAGGATTTGAAGCTTGCTGCTCTCGTTCCCGTCGTGCAGGGAAAGGAGCCGGTGCTCGTCATCGCGAATTCGGAGCGCGATATTCGCAATGCCGTCGAATTTTGCGAGCAGCAGAAGCTTCGCATGATTTTGGGCGGTGGCGACGAAGCGTGGAAGACAATCGATTTGCTGAAGAAAGAAAATGTTCCAGTCATCATCGGCCCTGTTCTCTCCATGGCGCAATCCGAGGACGAGCCTTATGACGCCGATTACGCGATGGCCGGCCAACTCTATTCCGCCGGGATCAAGATTGCGTTCGGCAGCTTCAACACTTCCTTCTCGCGTCGCCTGCCTCAGTATGCTGGTGTTTCCGTCGGCTATGGTTTGCCGCGCGAAGAGGCGCTGAAGGCTGTCACCGTGAACGCTGCCCAAATGTTCGGCATCGATGACCTCGGCACGCTTGAGCCCGGCAAAGTCGCGAATGTTGTTGTCACGGATGGCGACCTGCTCGAGCTGGGCACCCACGTGAAATACCTCTTTATCAAAGGCCAGCTCACCAGCCTCGATAACAAGCAGCTCGATTTGTACAACCGTTTCCGCAACCGTCCGAAGCTGCAATCGCAGCCATGAGTTGATCCAAGTGTCGGACTCTCAGTCAGCAGGCACTGTGCGGCGTGGCCGTCGGCTACGCATCAGTCCGCAGCTAGGGTCTCGCTTGGATTTGTTATACTGGGTCCGTTGAGCGGAAAGGTACGTTCGCAAATCCCGCCTCGTTCGCCCGGGCTCGTCGCATGATCGATTTTGACGCTGCTCATCGCGC
>JASHYE010000500.1 GCA_030043155.1 Candidatus Acidiferrales bacterium
CCAGACGAAAAAACTCTGCAACGTGCCCGCGAGGATGCTCGCGAAGGAAAGTCGCTGTCGACTCAAGCGGGAGAGTTCGTTCGCGAAGAGATCGAGCATGTAAGGGAAGGGAAGCACGGAGCTCGAAACGCGAAGCAAGCCATTGCCATTGGGCTATCAAAAGCGCGCCGGGCAGGAATCCGGCTGCGTCCGCCTCGCGCCGCCGCGTCCGAGGTGCGAAAGCAGGCGGCTCGGGACAGCCGGCGTGGCCGTCACCCTCGTAAACCGTCCAAGACACGTTCCCGCGCCCTGTTGCGTGCCCTCCGGCGCGAATCAAGGAGTTCGACTTCGCGCCGAGCGCTTGCGAAACAGGCTAGAGCCAGCGCGCGCCGCCGCAGCGCCAGGTCCCGTCGAAGCTCTGCGCGCCGCAATGCCCATCGTCTCCGCCAATAAACGGCTTGGCCCGTTCGAGAATTGTGCTGACGGAACCGTTTGTAGTTCCTTCCAAAAAGGCTGAGACCGATAGGAGACGACGATTGAACTCTTGTTCGCCCTGGGAAGGCGTGCTTGGCGCAAATTTGACAGACCGCGATTCCTGTTCGTTCTTGGTCTGGGCTCCAAATGCCCGGGACGTCCAATTGCAGATCGAAGGCGCTGACAAGCGCCGGATGCGGATGAAACCCATACAGAATGGGTATTTTCACTGCTGCGCAACCTCAATTCCCGCAGGGACAACATATTGGTACGTTCTTGACGGCCAGAAAAGAAGGCCAGATCCTGCTTCAAAATGTCAGCCGCATGGAGTGCACGGGTCTTCGCAGGTGTGCAGTGACGCTTTTGACTGGACGGATTCTGCGTGGCGCGGCATATCACTTGAAAGCGCCGTTTTTTACGAGCTTCACGTTGGGACTTTCACTCCTGAGGGCACATTCAACGCCATTATCGATCGCTTACCAGCCCTAAAGTCACTTGGTGTAACGCTGATCGAATTGATGCCTGTTGCTCAATTCCCCGGTGAGCGAAACTGGGGCTATGACGGCGTTTTTCCGTACGCAGTCCAAAATTCGTACGGCGGACCGCATGAGCTCAGGAGGCTGGTGAATGCTTGCCATTCTCTTGGAGTTGGGGTGGTGCTCGATGTTGTTTACAACCATCTCGGCCCAGAAGGGAACTACCTTCACGATTTCGGACCCTACTTTACAGATCGCTACAAAACGCCCTGGGGAGACGCCATTAATTTTGACGCCGCTGAGAGTGACGAAGTTCGGCGGTTTTTCCTGGAGAACGCCCTTTATTGGATACGTGAATTCCATGTGGACGCTTTGCGGCTTGACGCCGTTCACGCCATCGTCGACCTCTCGGCCAAATGCTTTTTAGAAGAGTTGACGGAGCGGGTCAGACATCTTTCGTTGAAGCTTGGAAGGAACATTCATATTATTGCTGAAAACGACCGCAACGACGCCCGCTCTCTGAAACCGCTGGACCTTGGCGGCTTTGCTTTCGATTCACAGTGGAATGATGACTTCCATCATTCGATTCACGCGCTTGTCACAGGAGAACGGCAAGGCTATTACCAAGACTTTGGAAGCATCCATCATCTGGCAAAAGCCTGCCGCGAAGGTTTTGTTTATTCAGGGCAATATTCAGCGTTTCGCAAATGTTTTCACGGTAGTTCTTCAGCGGAAACGCCGAATCAGCAACTTGTGGTGTTCAGTCAAAACCACGATCAGGTAGGGAATCGCGCACAAGGCGAAAGGCTTTCACAGCTCGTTGATTTCGAAACCCAGAAGCTCATTGCCGGCATTGTCCTGTTGTCACCGTTTATTCCACTCATCTTTATGGGTGAAGAATATGGTGAAGCATCACCGTTCCAGTACTTCGTCAGCCATGGAGATCAGCGACTGCTCGAAAAAGTGCGAGAAGGTCGCCGAAGAGAATTCCGAGATTTTGAGTGGAGCAACGCCTTACCGGATCCTGTTGCATTGGAGACGTTTTCCCGTTCCAAACTGCATTGGGACACGAGGGACACTGGGCAGCATCGCGTCTTACTCTCATTCTACACGGAGTTGCTTAGGCTCCGCCAGACCCTGCCTGCGCTCTTGAGTCTGAGCAAGGCCGATACGGATGTTACAGAGGTCGATCCAGAAGGCTTGATTATCAGGCGAACCCACGGGCCCGATTGCACAACGATGTTTTTCAATTTTGGTGAAGCCCCGGTTCGTTTCAATATCCCCGTGGATGGGTTTAGATGGCAGAAGCAGCTTGATTCGCGTGATGAAAAATGGGAAGGGCCCGGCAGCTCTACTCCGGAATTCATCGGCGCGGCGAGTGATATTACATTTGAGCTCGGGAAACGCTCGTTTGTAATCTTTCGACTCGACCGGGGAAAGGCCCTTTAGCACGATGCGGATCCCATCTTCGACCTATCGTGTCCAGTTCAATCTCAATTTCCGTTTTGCCGATGCTGAAGCCCTTGTACCTTATCTTCACGACCTGGGTATTTCTGATTTGTATGCCTCGCCTCGTTTTAAGGCGCGCCGAGGCAGTTCACACGGTTATGACGTTGCCGACCCCATGCGCATAAACTCCGAATTGGGCACAGAAGAAGAATTTGACCGTCTGGTGGCACGCCTTCACCAATACGGCATGGGCTTGCTGCTCGATATCGTTCCGAACCACATGGCTGCGAGCGACGAGA
The DNA here is from genome assembly GCA_030043155.1 of Candidatus Acidiferrales bacterium. The sequence continues at coordinate 2,678 of JASHYE010000500.1, forward strand.
ACCCATGGTGGATGGACGTTTTGGAAAACGGTCGCGAATCCCCCTACGCCAATTTCTTTGATATCGACTGGGAACCGCAGGGCGTGAAGGTTGCAACACTCGAAAAAGGGCGCATCGTTCTTCCGATCCTCGCTGAGCCTTATGCCGAGATTCTTCGGAAAGGAGCCATTCGGCTGCGTTTCGACGATCGCGGCTTTTCGTTCCAGTACGAAGATCATCGGCTTCCCCTCAATCCGCGAGATTACGGGGATGTCTTGCAGGCCGGCATTGGGAGTTCTGCTGTCTCCGACGATACCGCTCGAGCGCAGTTCGAGAAACTTCATAGCATTTCCAAAAGCGAAGTGGGCGAGGCTTCATCCAGCGACTGTCGGAAGAGCACTTTCGAGCTCAAAATGACGCTTTGGCAGCTCTATCAAAATGACAGTACGGTTCATCGCGCCATTGACGAAGGCCTGCGAATTCTCAACGGAAACAATGAGAATCTAACATACTCCGGTCTGTTGCACGGCCTCTTATCCCGTCAGGTTTACCGCCTCACGCACTGGAAATTGGCGTCGTCCGAGATCAATTACCGGCGGTTCTTTGACATCAACGACCTTGTGGGACTACGGACCGAAGATCCACTCGTTTTCGCTGCGAGGCATTCATCGCTGATCCAGTTGCTGCAAGAGGGCAAAGTATCTGGTCTGCGTGTAGACCATATTGACGGTCTTTGGGACCCACTTGAGTATCTGAAGCGCCTCAATTCCATCCCTCTGTCGACCGATAAAACGACCGACAACCAATCCAGTGAATTCAGAAACGTGTACACAATCGTAGAAAAAATCACCTGCGGCCATGAAAGATTGCCGCCCGAATGGGAAGTGATGGGCACAACCGGCTATGATTTTCTGAGTGCATCGAACGCGCTCTTTGTCCATCCGCAGGGTTATCGCGAGATTGAAGAGAGCTACCGCAGATTTGTGGGAACGAATGAATCATTCGCTGACGCATGGTACCGAAGCAAGAGAGAGGCAATCGAGACGGCCTTTGCTGCGGATTTGGAACTGCTCGCCTATCGCTTAGGCCGCATCGCCGCGCTTGTTCCCGAAGGCGCGGATATTCCTGTTTCTGAACTCATTGCGGGCCTGGAGGAGATTACGGGTTGCTTGCCGGTATACCGGACTTACTACCATGAGGATGCGACTCCATCCGAACAGGACAAGAGTACGTTGGAAAAGGCGATGTCGGAGGCTCAGCGACGCTCTTCGGAGGAAATCAGCGAGTCGGCCTTCACCTTCCTTCGAGCCGTGTTCTGGGCCAAACTGCCGTTCGATGATTCCGAGGTCCGAAAAGCCTGGATGAGCTTTATCACTCGCTGGCAGCAGTTTACCGGTGGTGTAATGGCTAAGGGTCTCGAAGATACAGCGCTGTTCAGGCACCACAGCCTTATCTCGATAAACGAGGTCGGTAACAATCCCTTCCACGAACAGATTCGTTTTGAATCGCGTGCTCTTCATGAATTCAACTGTGACGCCTCTCATAACCGGCCCCATACGATGAACGCAACTTCTACGCACGACACAAAATGGAGCGAAGACGTTCGAGCGCGCGTCAATGTCCTTTCCGAGATGCCGCGCGAGTGGAGCAAGCACCTGCGGCGCTGGTCAAGAATGAACAAGCGTCACAAAACGGGAGTTTATGGAAAGCATGTTCCCACCCCCAATGAAGAAGTGCTTCTCTACCAGGTCATGCTAGGCATTTGGCCGTTGGAGTCCCCTAGCGACGTCGATAGGCAATCACTGGAGTCAAGGCTTCAGGAATTTCTCGTGAAAGCAGCCAAGGAGGCCAAGACGGAGACGAGTTGGTTCTCACCCAATGAAAAACATGAATCGGCTCTTCGCAAGTTCGTTTCTTCTCTTCTGGCTGTTTCGCCTGGAGACCCATTTTTCATCGATTTTCTCAAACTGCATCGCGAGATTGCATTTCTGGGGGCCTGTAATTCATGTTCTCAGCTCGTCCTCAAGGTTACTGTTCCGGGAGTTCCCGATTTCTATCAAGGGAATGAATTGTGGAATCCTTGCCTTATAGATCCTGACAACAGGCGGCCCATTGATTTCAGAATTCGAATGGCAGCCTTGGAACAGCTTGGACGCAGTCAGGAGTCAGCCGAGACGTGGCTTTCATCTCTGCTGAATAACTGGACGGATGGTAACCTCAAGCTTTATTTGACCTCTGCTCTGCTGAATTTTCGGCGGTCTCATCAGAGACTCTTCTCTCACGGCTCATACATTCCGCTAAGCATCCGGGGCGTCCACAACCAGTCTGTTTTCGCATTTGTGCGGGCTCTTGAGGACGAGTGGCTAATGGTGCTTGTTCCTCGGCTTTTGAGAAGGCTAGCTCCATTGGGACAATTCCCACTCGGGGAAGTGTGGAGCACAACGGCAATCGAGCTTCCGCGCTCACTTCCGATTGAGTGGCAGGATGTCCTTACAGGCCAAAAGATCGACTTACGCATTGAAGGTGAACCCGAGGCTGCGCGCATTTCCACCTTTTTCCGTCACTTGCCCTTTGCCGTTTTGTGGAGTACCACAGCTTAGAAAGCAGACAAAGAGAGCACGCGTACCTCGGGCCTCTGTCCTCGGAGCGAACAAGAGTTGCGACCGATTCGCTTACGTTCGCCGCATCAATCCGCCGACAAGTGAAACAAGGAAAAGGATGATGAAGATCACGAAAAGGATTTTCGCGATTCCAGCCGCCGCCGCAGCAATTCTGAAAAATCCGAATATAGCCGCGACAATCGCTACAATCAGGAATGCCACTGCCCATCCCAGCATGGTTCCTCCTTAGGGCAGCCGACTGGCGCCCTGTGAGCCTTTTTACGGGCTGGCGGGCAAACTCACAATAGGTGTGATTCAGTATGGAAAAGCGGGATATTTCTGTAATCTGTTCACTCCTTCATCTGCCTTTCAGCGGCAATCAGTCATACGGCGATTCACACCCGTTCCTCAGGAGTAGTCCGTATTCCCCCGCAAAGAGAACCGTTGTCTCCTTGGCATTCGGTAAAGAACACTCAAATTCTCACTATCACCAGGGGGAGCTATGAATTGGGATCAAGTGCGGGGAAAGTGGAAACAATACAAAGGCCAGGCTCGGGCCAAGTGGGGCAAGCTCACAGACAGTGATCTTGACGTGATTGAGGGCAATCGTCAGCAACTGGTCGGCAAAATACAGGAGTACTACGGTCTGACGAAAGAAAACGCCGAGAAGCAAATAGACGAATTTGCTCACAGTCTGCAGGCGATTCAGGACACAGCCGCCGAGCAAGCGCGCCGCGCCGGCCATAGCTAGATTAGCGTCGGCCGGTTTCAAAAAGGACAAGCATGGACGGCAATT
>JASHYE010000501.1 GCA_030043155.1 Candidatus Acidiferrales bacterium
GGTGGGAACGCGCGCTGCAGTGTTGTGCGTAGGCCCCGTGTTCAAGGTTCCGGGCATGGCCCTGTTGCATGTCGTGCCCTTTGACGATTCATGCTTCGACAGAGCCCTGGCCCTGAGACACTGCGGCCGGCTGTTTGAGGGGCAGGCGGACACGAAAGCGCGTGTCGCCCGGTTGAGATTTCAGATCGATGGACCCATGGTGCTTCCGGATAATGCGAAGAGCCGTGTCGAGGCCGAGCCCGGTACCCTCCCCGACCTTCTTCGTAGTGAAGAAGGGATCGAAGACGCGCCCCTGGACGTCCGGTGGAATGCCGGGGCCATTGTCGCCGATTTCCACGACCGCGCAATCCGACTCGTAAAGCGTACGAACCCGTAGCTCGCCTTTACCATTCATGGCGTCAATGGCGTTGTCAATGAGGTTGGTCCAGACTTGATTAAGCTCCCCGCCATAAGCACAGACGCGCGGTAGTTGCGGTTCGTAATCTCTAATCACGGTGATGCCGCTCTTTAATCGATTGCCGAAGATTTTCAGTGTGTTTTCCAGATCCTCCTGGAGATTCACTTCTTGAAGAGCGCCCTGGTCCATGTAGGAATAGCGTTTGATGGCAGTGACGAGATCGCTGATCCGGCGAGTGCTGTTATCTATCTCCTGAACTAAACGATAAACCGTGATCAGGGCAGCGATGCGGTGCAAAACATAATCAACGGTATTCTCCCCGGTCGTGGCGGCAAGGGCATCCAGTTTCTCCGGGGATACGTGAGCGTCCGTCAGAAGCGAAGCGATTTTGTATGGTTCCGAAACGGTATGGCGCTCGAGCCAATTCGTGACGGCTTCCTCACGATCACTGAATTCGAGGGGATCAGACGGCTGTTCGGCTGGGGTAGTGGCTTGCTTCATGACCTCCTGCTCAAATTGCAACATAGCGACCCGCTGCGCTTCAGAAAACGAGTGCTGAAGGAGCTTGATACTGGCGGCACGGACATTCTCCATAGCTTCCATCAAAGTTTGCGCAGCGCGGCGCGCGGCGGCCGCCGGGTTGTTCAGCTCATGAGCAAGGCCTGCAGAAAGTTTCCCGAGAGCCATAAGTTTTTCTTGTTGGGTTTCGATCCGGGTGAATTCGCGGATGCGGTCAGACATCAGGCCGACGAGACGCTGCGCGAGCAGAGGCATGCGGTGCACCATTTCCGGGAAATACTGCTTGTGCAGGCGAAGCAGCCTCGAAGGCAAAACGGTGCGGCCGATGCCGCGAACTTGCGTGAGACGTGAAAAGGGAAGTAAACCCGTAACTTGGCCGGCAGATGCGCTGAAGACTGGCAAACCGGGAGTATCGGCAGGCTCAAACTGGAGCTCACCCTCCAGAATCACGTTAAGATAGTCAACTGGGTCACCGGGGCGCGCGAAAATTTGCCCAACGCTGAGAGTCACTTCGTCCATCCGTACAGCAAGCCATTCCAGATCCTCGGTAGTCAAATCCGCGAAGATGGGGATTGAACGCAAGGCAGCGACGAAGCGCGCAGCCTGTTCGTCTGTTTGTCGTTCGCTCATTTCACACCGTACTCAAGTATTGATGCACGAACTGCACGGCGCTGGAACCCTCACCGACCCCGGATGCAACGCGCTTAATGGAACGGTAGCGCACGTCGCCGGCAACGAAAATACCGGGACTGCTGGCCTCGAGGAGCCACGGATCGCGCTCGAGAGGCCAATCTTTGGGAGGTTTGCCATCACGCATGAGATCGGGTCCGGTCAAGAGAAAGCCTTTGTCATCGCGCTCGATTACCCCTGAAAGCCACTCGGTGCCGGGTTGGGCGCCAATGAAAATGAACAAGGCGTTGGTGGAGATTTTTTGGACCTCGCCGGTTGTGGAACAGCGGACAGAGATGGCTTCCAAGTGGTCTTGTCCAAAAACTTCGACAACCTCTGAATTGAGCTCGACCTGGATGTTTTCGGTCTGACGGATCTGCTCAATTAGGTATTGTGACATGCTGATTTGTAGCGAGCTGCCGCGGACGAGCATAATAACGCGCTTGGCGTACCGCGAAAAAAACATGGCCGCTTGTCCGGCTGAGTTTGCACCACCTACGATGTAGACGTCCTGGCCACGGCAATCAGAAGCCTCTGTCACAGCCGCGCCATAATACACGCCGGCCCCTTGCACCCGGTCAATCCCTGGAACATCGAGTCGGCGGTAAGAAACGCCCGTCGCGATGATTAAGGCTTTGGCGCCGATTTCGGTGCCGTCAGCGAGAGCGACGAACTTGGAGCCCGCTTCGATTCTGAGGCGAGTCACTTCCTGTGGCGTGAGGATTTCCACTCCAAAGCGGCGGGCCTGAGTCACCGCCCTGCGAGCCAGATCGGCGCCGCTCAGACCTGAGGGAAAACCCAAGTAGTTTTCGATGCGGGAGCTCATACCCGCTTGCCCGCCGGGAGCCTCCCGCTCAATCATGACCGTGCGCAATCCTTCCGAAGCGCCATAGACGGCCGCGGCAAGTCCGGCGGGACCGCCACCCACGATCAGGAGATCATAGAAGGAAGTTTCGGGGCGTGTGCGCAAGCCGAGGCGCTGGGCGATGTCGAGAGTCGCGGGATCGGAAAGCCATGTTCCGTCGGAAAAGAGAACAATAGGGAGCTTGGCCGTTTCGCCGCCTACCGCAGCGAGAGCTTCGCGAGTTTCAGCGCTCTTCTCAGCATCTTCCACGTCAAGCCAATGGTATGGCATTTGATTGCGTGCGAGGAAATCGCGCACGGCATAGGAACGAGAGGACCAGCGGTTGCCCAGCACGCGTACTCCTGAAAAAGCAGGGCGATAAGACGCTTGCCAGTCGTCCAGAAGGTCGTCCAGAACTGGGTATAGTTGCTGCTCGGGAGGATCCCACGGCTTGAGCAAGTAATGATGGATTCTAGCTTCGTTTATGGCTTGGATCGCGGCATCCGTGTCCGCGTAGGCAGTGAGCAGAACGCGGCGCGCATCGGGGTAAATATCCATGGCACGGCGGATGAAGTCGACGCCGCTCATCTCCGGCATGCGCTGGTCAGCGAGAAACAGACTGACCGGTTCGCTGCGTTTTTTCAGGCCTTGAAGGGCGTTGAGTGCCGCAGCGCCCGAATCTGCACGCAAGACGCGGTAGTGCTCAGCATAGTGTTTGCGCAGATCACGCTCCACTGCCCGTAACACTTCGGCGTCATCATCAACGGCCATCAGTACTGGCTTGGCCATGCCGATTCCTTCCTTACCTCCGCTCCCAAGGATTTGGAGGATTCTACTTTACGCTTCGCCATAATTCGATGCACAAGCGAGGCAGGAGAATTAGGAAAACCGACGGAGAGTAGGAGAAGCCCTCCGGTTTTGAGATTAACTTCCGACCAAGAGCCTATTGCTCGTAGTTCTCGACAATCTTCGCTGGACGCACTTTCGCTTTGTCGGGATCATCGCCAAACTCTCGCAAAGCTTTGCGCTGGCGTAAAAGGTCCCAGCATTGATCGAGCTCGACTTTGAGCTCGTCCAAACGCGCGCGGTCGTTCGTGCTGAGACCATTTTGCGCGTACAAGCGTTCTTCTTCCTTGACGAGTTGGTCGATATGGTTCAGTACTCGCTGATCTTTGTTTCCGTCATTCTTCTCGATTGCCATTATTGAGGTTTCCTTTCCTGGTCACCATATTAGAGCACACAACTGTCATTCGGTTTCAACAGCAGAACTCCTACATTTCTGCTTGCGCGACCACTTCGCCAGTTAATCGCGCTCTTTCTCGATTGTCGCTTATCTCACCCTGAGTGACATACGCGCTCGTTGAGGAGTATCGTACGCCATGGCTTTGCAGAACCAAAAAATCACCGCGACTTCACGCGCGCGGATTCATCGAATGGCCAGGGTGCGTGGAGAACTTCTACAGAATCTCTGACGTTCGGGCACAAGGAGGCGGATGAGCGGCATAATCGAGTTTCTGCTTCGATATGGCTACGTCTTGCTCTTCGGCTGGGTCCTCGCAGAGCAGTTGGGTTTGCCGTTGCCCTCCGCCCCGTTGCTCCTGGCCGCCGGCGCTCTGGCGGGAACCAGTCGCATGAATCTGGCCATCGCGTTAGTGCTGCCGATTATTGCCGTGGCTGTATCGGACGCCCTCTGGTATGAGCTCGGCCGGCACCGCGGCATCAGGCTTCTGCGATGGCTCTGCCGCGTCTCGCTTGAACCCGATTCCTGCGTAAACAAAACGCAGGGCCATTTCGAGCGACGGGGTGAGTGGGCGCTTGTAGTAGCAAAGTTCATTCCTGGACTCAACACCATGGCGCCCCCGTTGGCGGGCGCTAGCCGGATGTCGTGGACGCGGTTCGCCTTCTTCGATGGATTGGGAACGCTGCTCTGGGTGACCGTCTACATTGGCCTCGGCTACATTTTCAGCGGGCAGATTGAACGCGTAGCATCTCAGGTGGTCTTTCTTGGCCGAGGCCTTTTCGTTCTCGTGGTGGCGGCTCTAGCGCTGTATATCGGGTGGAAATACTTTAATCGGCGCCGTTTCCTTCGCAGCCTGCGCATCGCCCGAATCACTCCAGGCGAATTGCATCAGCGAATCGGCCGCGGTGAAAACATCGTCGTGGTCGACTTACGTCACCCGATGGAGTTCGAGTCCGAGCCGGAGACGATCCCCGGAGCAGTGCATATGAATGCCGCGGACTTGGAAGAAGCGATCGAACTAATTCCGCGCGACCGCGAAATTGTGCTTTTCTGCAGTTGCCCGAACGAGGCTACTTCCGCGCAGATGGCCATGCGGCTCCGCAACCTCGGAATCACTCGAATTCGCCCTTTGGCAGGAGGGCTCGCGGGTTGGCGCGAACACGGGTTTCCGCTGCAGGCCTTGAAGCGTGAGGAAAATCCGTCCGATGCGCTCGAGAGCCTGAAGTCCGGCGACGCGCGGGTTCCTGATTGAGCGACGGACTGGAAACCTCATTGCGTAGAACGGCTTGTCAGGTAGGCATCCAGGCTGGTCGTGAGCTGGTTGAAGCCGGTAAGCACTTCTTGGCGCAGCGCTTCGACGACTGCCGTCACACTCTTCTGCTTGACGGATTCATCGTGGTTGTACGATTGATTCCAGACAACCATTCCCGTTTTTGGCTGAAACAATTCCAGTTCGATCGAAAAACGTGCTGTGAGCGAGGGCGAATCCACTTCTTCGAGCGAGTACAAGTGCCCGCGTAGAATGTAGTCCCCTCTCGCTCCGCTTCCCAGCCGTCCGACAGACCGAAACCTCCCTTGTTCATGAAGCGCCTGCGTCAGCATCGTTTCCAGCATCTCCGTTGGCACGTCTACCCAGCGATGATATTCGTACGTCCCCAGCTCCACGCCGCCGCCGCTGTAGACGATCGGATCATTCAAATAAAGATGGGAAGCTGCTATGCGTCCCACAAGAATCGTGAACGGAAGCGGCGCGTCGTTCTTGACCGTCACGGAAGGCTCCGGCGTTGGCATCGGATTCAGCGTGTAATAGCTGACCGGCCGCACGGCGCCGCAACTTGCAATCGTGAAAATTCCAGCGAAAGCCACGAGGGTGAGCACAACTGCGAAGATTCGTTTTTTTGCTACACGTATCTTCATATCTTCAGTTCGGCCCCTTCGGCGATTGGCCGGGTATGTGTTCCGGCGGTGCGGAGGACCGGATCAGGGCAGCAGGTCGCGTTTTAATCCTCTCGGTGAAAGCCTTGAGATTTTCGGTCACGTCTCGCAGGTTCGCAATAATCACGTCAAGGTTGTCGCTGTTCGTGTTCAGGACACTGTTCAGTTGATCGGTCAGCGCGGAGGTAGATGTGAGGGTCGCCCGCAATTCGCTCACTGCCTGGCGCAAATCCGGACGATTCTCCATAAGCGTCGCGTCGATATGTGATAGCGCAATGTTCGCTTGATTCGACGTTTTCTTCAGATCATCAATCAGCGGAGCAAGCTTCGAGCTGGTGCTGTTCAAATTATTCAGCGTGGAATGTAACGCCGGTCGGTCTTCCGTCAGCATGCCGCGAACATTCGCAAGGCTTGCCGCAATATTCGCGCGATTATTGGCGTTGAGCAGGCCATTGACTCGCCGGATGGTTTCCTGCAATTCCGTGACGCGCGCGTTCAGGTTGACCAACAATATGCTGGCCTGCGGAGCAATATTGTTAATCTTGCTGGTCAGATCGTCAAAGCTTGCGTAATCCATCCCCGTTAACACCGTACCCGAAGGAGCCGCCGGCGCTGCCTCGCTGCCCGGAACAATGCCCAGGAAATTGTCGCCGAGCGGCCCAAGGCTTGAAATCTTCGCCTTGCTGTCCGTCTTCACGGGAACCTGGTCATCAACGCGAAAGTCGATTTCCATGCGACTGGAGTCTCGTGGGTCCGTCCGCACCATCGTGACGCGGCCTACCGGCGGCCCACCAGCATAACGCACTACAGATCCCGGCCCGAGGCCGCCTGCATTGTTGAAATACGCCTGATAAATCCGTCCCCCGCGCCCGAAAACTCCGCTCATCGAAAAAAGCGTGACTACTAAAAGCCCCGCGGCAACAAGAACGAACAGACCCACCAACGCGCGCTCGTGTTTTGCTTGCAATGGCATTTCAAATACCCACGAAGGAGTGACAGACTGGCGATGCTGACGCCGAAAACCCCGGAGTATAACACGCCCCCTCCACGCACTCCGTTCGCTATAGACGCAAATTCTGAGTCAAACGATCCAGAAAACCCTCGTCTGCGGAGATTTCCGGATCTGGAACGCGGTCGAGAAACTGACGCACGCGAGGTTCCTGATTGGCCTTCATCTCTTCTGGCGTGCCGATTGCGATGATGTTCCCCTTGTCGATCAACATCATTTTATCCGCGATCAGGAACGCGCTGGCTAATTCGTGCGTAACCACGACAATGGTCATTCTGAAGGCGCGCTTCAATTTCAGAATCAGATCGTCAATCCCCGCCGCAATGATGGGATCAAGACCTGCCGACGGTTCGTCAAAGAATAGAACCTCGGGATCCAGGGTCAGCGCGCGAGCGATAGCAGCACGCTTTTTCATCCCGCCGCTCAGTTGTGCGGGGTTGTAGTCTTCATAGCCGGAAAGGCCAACTTCTTCGAGTTTGAGCCGCACCAGAATTTCGATCGTCGAGTCATCGAGACGTGTGTGCTCGCGAAGTGGCAGCGCCACGTTCTCGCCCACCGTCATTGAACCGAACAGCGCGCCCCCTTGAAAGGATACGCCAAATTTCTTCCGCAGCTCCACCATCTCGCGGGGCGGAATGCAACACAGATCCTTGCCGCGTATCCAGATCGCACCTCCGGACGGTTTTTCAAGGCCGATCAGGGAACGCAACAGGGTGGTCTTACCCGAACCGGACCCGCCGAGAATTGTGATCGTCTCGCCCGCCTTCACATCAAAATTTAAGTTGTGAAGAACCTCGTGCTCCCCATAGTTAACGCGCAAATTACGCACACTGATTGCAATGCCGCCAGTGGCTTGTCGCGCAGATTCATCTTCGCTCGTCCTAGGTCTCATCGTTTTCCTGCGGCACAACAGTTGCGCATCATTGTGAAGTCGTAAAGTAGAAAAGCAGCGTAAACACCAAATCCACCGCCACGACTAGGAAAATGGATTTAACGACCGCCGACGTTGTGGAACGGCCCACCTGCTCGGCCCCCAAGCCTGTGGAAAGCCCTTCCTGACAACCCACCGCCGTGATGACCATGCCGAACATTACGCTCTTAATCAGGCCAGTAATGATGTCACGAAACACAAGAGAGTGAAGCGTCGCCTGAATATAGGAGCCCAGCGTGAAGCCTGCGACACTGACGCCAAAAGTCGCACCCCCTAGGACGCCCATGAAGTCCGCCCAAGTGGTTAGGCATGGCAACATCAACGCCATGGCCACAAGTTTTGGCGCTACGAGGAACTGGATGGGATCGAGTGCCATCGTTTCGAGCGCGTCAATTTCCTCGTTCACTTTCATCGAACCGATTTCCGCGGCAAACGCCGAGCCCGAGCGTCCTATCACGACAATCGCGGTGATCAGCGGCGCCAGTTCGCGCGTGACGGAAATAGCGACAGCCCTCGCCACAAGCGTGATGGCGCCGAGCTTTTGCAGCTCGTACGCTGATTGGAGTGCCATAATCACGCCGACGAAAAATGAAATCAGCGAAAGAATGGGAACCGCGCCGACACCAACGCCCATGGCTTGGTGGACCGCACGCTGCCCGCGCAGTCGCTGCCCCTGAAAGGGAGCCACGATGATGGCGTGAAGCGACCGGCCAGTCAGAATTGTGAGGTCACCGAGGTAGGCCAGCCCGTCGATGGTGGCTTGTCCAACTGTTTCCAGGGCGATCATATGAGAGATCTCAAGATACGGTGGCAGAGGGAGCCTGCCGCAGGCCGCTGAGCGCCTCTTCCTCTGTGCCATAAACGTCGAACACATGAATCAATCGCGTCATCTCTAGGACTTCTCTCGCCACGCGATTGAGCCCGAAAAGCGCAAAGCCAAGCTTCGCTTCTCGCGCCACTTTCAAGGCTTCCACCAGGCACGCCACGCCCGCACTATCGATATACGCTGCGTTCGTCATGTTCACAATCACGCTGGGTGTCTTCTTCAATTTCAGCAAGTCCATTAGGACCTTGCGGAGTTCAGGCGCATTGAACAAAGTAACCTCGCCCGCGATGTCCACTATCGTCGCGGTTGCGCTCTGGCGCGTTGTAATGCTGACAGGCATCGACTTTGCTCCCACGATCAAACGTGAGGATGGGCAGACAGAATACCTTGAGTTGGGATGGGCATCATCGCACTTTCACATCGGGTTCTACAGACATTCCGGGCCTCAGCAGGTGCTTGGGATCCTGTCCTTTTTCAAAAACGATTTTCACGGGAATTCGCTGAACGACCTTGACGTAATTCCCTGTGGCATTTTCAGGCGGCAGCAAACTGTAGCGAGCCCCCGTTGAGCCAGCGATATTGAGAACATGTCCGTCATAGGTCCGGCCATAAGTGTCCACGTGAATTCGCACCGGCTGGCCAGGACGCATGTACTTCAGCTGCGTTTCCTTGAAATTCGCTGTCACCCAGATATTCTGGCTGTCGAGCGGAACGATGGTCATCATTTGTTGGCCGGGGGCGACGTTCTGTCCCGGCTGGACCGATCTCTGTCCTACGATGCCGCTGATCGGTGCAACGATCGTTGTGTACAGCAGGTTGAGTTGAGCCTGATGAAGAATCGCGGCGGCCTTTTGGGATTCCGCTTCAGCCGCCTCGGCACGTGAGCGCTGCACGGATACTTGCTGGGGCTTGGTTTCTGCATATTGCAATTCCGCTTGAGATTGTGCGATGCGCGCGCGCGCCTGAGTAACTGCTTGCTCCGCGCTTGCAGCAGACGCTCGAGCCGCCGCGACAGCAGCAGCCGTGGCTTTTTGACTATCCACTGCCTGCGTGTACTGTTGCTGGGGAATTTCGTCCTTCGCGGCAAGCGGTTTGTATCTGTTCACGTCATCTTGCGCTTTCAAATCGTTGGCTTCGGCCTCCAACAGTGAGGCCTGCGCGGCATCAAAGCTTTTTTGGGCCGCAAGCAACCCAGCCTGTGCACTCTCAATATCGGCTTGGGCAGTGGATAGCTGGCTTGTCGTGTTTACTGAAGTGATGGGAACATTGGTTTGCAAAGCGGCAGCGCTTGCCCGGTCATTCGCCAGCGTGGCCTTGGCATTCGCGACAGCTACTTCGTAATCTTTGGGGTCGAGTTGCACAAGCACGGTTCCTGCTTCGACGTACTGGTTGTCATCGACTCGAACTTGAGTCACATAGCCCGACACGCGCGAACTAACCGGATAAATGTAGCCATCAATCTGCGCGTCATCGGTGGACTCCCAAGCTGCGAAGTGCAGATAGAGCAGCGTGGCGATCACAAGAATGACGATCGCGGCCACCACAATGAGGATCGCGCGGCGCGCCTTTTTGTGGCTGACAGGAGGTTTTCCCGGGCCGACCCCCGTGCTTTTCGGCGATTTTGGTTCTGCTGTTTTTGTTGTTTCCAGGCTTTGCGTCGATGTGCTGCCCATTATTTCTTTCCTCCCACCAAGAACTCGAGCGCCGATTTCTCAGCGACGCCGAGAGCCCGTGCTAGAGAGATCTTCGCCAAGTTATAAGAATATAAACTGGCGATGTATGACTGATTAGCGGTCGCCACGGATTCCTGTGCCTGTACCACCTCGAGATTGTCGGCTACTCCGGATGTAAAACGATCCCGAGCCTGCGCCAGTGTTTGATTGGCAAGGTCGATATTGCTTTGCGCCACGATTACAAGATCGGATGAGGATTTCAGGTTGTAGAACGCAGTGCGCACTTCGTCATCGATCTTGCCATTCAGGTCGGCCAATTCCGCTTTACGCTGCTCGAGCGCGGCGTCTGCTTGCAGTTTGTCAGCGCGCACGCGGGTACCCTCGAAGATGGGTATGTTAAGCGCTGCGGAAAAGTCGAAAGTGCCGTGCGAACTCGTGAAATTCGGGGTGCCTATATCCCCGTAGTTCGTATCGGTGGACACGTACGGGTAGTTTTCAGCGCCGGCGGCACGCAAGGTCAGCTCCGCAGCCTGCACTTGCGCCTTGCTGCTAAGATAGTCGGGACGCGTTGAATAAGCTTCTTGGAGCGCCTGCTCTAGCGTAAGGTCAGCCAACGGAGCATAAGGAACCGATTCCGTCACGCGGAATTCTTGTCCGTTCGGGAGTCCGATGACTCGCGCGAGAGACAACTTGTCGATATTCAGTTGATTCTGCGCGGCGATCAAACGCTGCTGCTGCGTCTCAAGCTCAACGTGAGCGCGCAACACATCGATACCGGCAACAAGGCCGTTCTTGTTTTTATCGGTATCCTGCTGATACAGCGTCTGCGCGGTATTGACTTGAGCGCGGATCGAATCCACGAGGGCCGAATCGGAGATCACAAGAAGGTAAGCGTTGCCCGCAGTGAAAATGACCAGGTCGCGGTCGCTCCTGTACGTATATTCGGAAGCCTTCTCGGATTGCGCTGCCGCTTTCAAGCCTTGTATATCGGACCAATTGAAAACCTCCTGCGACAGATCAGCGCGGCCATCCGTAACCCAAAAAGGTCCAGCAATGCTTGGGATGTTGACACCGGGAATCTTGAAATTAATGCCCTGCGTTGCGAAATTAATCTGCTGAAGCGAAGCGCTGATGCGCGCCGAAAGATTTGGCAGCAGGGCGTTCAAGCTGTGCAGACGCGCCGCACGAGCCGCTCGCGTGTCCTGTCCGCCCTCGATTACGCCGAGGTTGTACTTCAGCGCGCGGTCGAAGGCGTCGTGGAGCGACAGGTCCAATGTGCCTCCCGTCGCCTGACCAGTGGG
>JASHYE010000063.1 GCA_030043155.1 Candidatus Acidiferrales bacterium
ACGGGCGCATTGAAAGAGCTGGCGCGGCTTGCGCCTCTCGATGAGGACGACAAAAAGTTGGTGCAGATTGTAGGGCGTGAATCGGAGAGACTGAACCAGATCATCACCGATTTCCTGGACTATTCGCGTGACAAGACCTATTCGTTTCTCGGCAGCGATGTGCACGTGCTGATCGACGAGGCGCTCACGCTGATTGAGCGGGAGCAAAGCGCGGAAGGGAAGTACCGCATCGAGCGGCAATTCGCGGTGGAGCGCGCGATGGCGCGAGTGGACCGCGACCGCATCAAGCAATTGATCTGGAATCTGTGCAACAACGCAATGAGAGCGATGCCCGACGGCGGAACGCTTACGGTCAAGCTCGATGCTGACGAGGAGTGGGTGCGCATAGGTATTCGTGATACGGGTGTGGGTCTGGACGCGCGGCAAGCAGCGAAATTATTCGAACCGTTTCAATCGGGCTTCCCGAAAGGCACTGGATTAGGGCTGGCGATTGTGTATCAGGTGGTGCAGGCGCACGGCGGGAAAATTCGCGTCGAATCGGAGCCGGCGCACGGGTCGGAATTCGTGATTGAACTGCCGCGATTGGGCGGCGCGGAATTCAGGGCGACGCATGCAAATGCGAGGCGCCTCGAGCGGCCGCAACCGGCGGCTGTCGGATGGGAGTGAGGAATTATGGCGCACATGCTGGTCGTGGATGACGAGAAGTCCATCTGCGAACTGTTGGAGATCACGTTTCGCAAGGAAGGGCATCGCGTCGAAGTGGCGAGCAATGGCGATGCGGCGAAGCGGCGGCTGGAATCGCAAATCTACGACATCGTTATTTCCGACATTCGCATGCCAGATATGACCGGAGTGGACCTGCTGCGGTATTCGAAGGAAGTATCGCCGGCGACGGTCTTTATTTTGATTACGGGAGTGCCGACGCTGGGAACGGCGATCGAAGCGGTTAATTCTGGTGCGGACCGATATGCGATCAAGGGAGACAAGCTGCTGGAGGAACTCCGCCCAGCGGTGCAGCAGGTAGCGGAAAACTTAAAGCTGAAAAAGGAAGCGGGGATTTTGCGACGCGAGCTGCGGCGCCTCACTGGCCTCGACAATATTGTCGGCACAAGCGCGAAAATGCGCGCGATTTTCGAGCTGATCCAGACGATCGCACCGCAATCGAGCCGCGTGCTTATTACCGGGGAGAGCGGCACTGGAAAAGAGCTGGTGGCGCGTGCGATTCACGAAAACAGCGCGCGCGCAAAGGCACCGTTCATCACGATTAATTGCGGCGCTTTTCCAGAGACACTGCTCGAATCGGAGCTTTTCGGCTACGTCAAGGGCGCGTTCACCGGCGCGAACGACAACCGTTCGGGGCTGTTTCAGGCCGCTGATGGCGGAACGCTGTTCATGGACGAAATCGGGAACATGAGCCCGACGATGCAGGTGAAGCTGTATCGCGTTCTTCAGGAAGGCAAGGTGCGGCCCATCGGGAGCACGGAAGAATTGGACGTGGACGTGCGCGTCATCGCGGCGACGAATAAAGACCTGGAGAAGGAGATTGCGGAAGGGCGCTTTCGCGAGGATCTGTATTACCGGCTAAGCGTGATTCCCGTGCACGTACCGGCTTTGCGAGACCGCCGGGAAGACATTCCTCTGCTGGCACGGCACTTTCTGGAGCGATTCCGTAACACAACCGGAAAGAAAATTGAAGGCATCGAACCAAAGGCCATGGAGCGGCTGGAAGCGTACGACTGGCCGGGAAATGTCCGCGAATTGGAAAATACGATTGAGCGGGCTGTCGCGCTGGAGACGGAAAAGCGAATTATGCTCGAAGGCTTGCCGGAGCGAATCCTGATGTATTATCAAAACCATTTCGCCGAGCGGCAGGTTCCGGAGGAGACGACGCGCCTGATTCCCGATGGCGGCCTCGACCTGGAGAAGCATATTTCGGAAATCGAAAGGGCCTATTTATTGGGGGCCTTGGAGTGCTCCGGAGGGGTGAGGGTGCGAGCGGCGGAGCTGCTGCACATGACATACCGATCGTTCCGGCACTATGCCAAAAAATACGAGATTTAAGATGGTGATGGCCGATCTGCGGTCGAGTTTATGAAGTGGGCGATAAAAAAAATCGAGGCGACGCCAAACGCGAAGATCCGGCTGGCACTCACGATTATTCTCGTGGGCCTGGCGGTCGGATTTGCGACCCGGCGCGAATTTTACTTCGAAGCTCTGGTAGATCCATTTTTTGGGTTTGCGCTTGCGAGCCTCGTGATATTGCACCTGCGCATAAGCCATCGTCTGTCAGATTTTCTTTCGGTCGCCTTGTGTACGATCGCGCTTGCTGCGGTGGACTTCTATATCCTCCGCTACCCGGCTCGAATAGCGGCTTGGTTGTCATTTCTCGGAGTCGGTAGCCTGCTGATTCTTGGAGTCCGCGCGATCTGGGCGCAGCGCATCGGCAGAAAACTGCTGCTTTATGCGTGGATACCGGCAGTTCTGTTTGTTGTTTCGGAATGGTTTGCCTCAAACATGCTTGCCTGGGTGACTGCGGCTCACCCGACGACACCGGATTTGTATCTTATGTCGTTTGACGCGAGCCTGCACGTACAATTGAGCTTTGTGATGGGTCGCGCGTTCGCTTTGTGGACGTGGCTGCGCGTTCCGGGCTTGCTCTTCTATATCGGACTGGCGGTTCCTATTTCCCTTGTCTACGCAGGCAGGCTGGTGCGGTTCGGGCCCAAAGCATTCTCGGTGATGCTGGCATTCCTTATAACGGGCCCTCTCGGAATCCTCTTCTACTACATTTTCCCGGCCTGCGGCCCGGCCAACACGGCACATCAGTTTTTCCCGTTCCACCCACTTTCAATCGACCAAATGTCGCGCATGGTGCTTGAGCCCATCGCGAGCACAGGGGTCGAAAACGCCATGCCGTCCCTTCATATGGCGTGGACACTGCTGGCTTGGTGGTATTCGCGTGGCTTGAGCAAGTGGGAACGGTCGATCGCATTCGCATTCGTGGGTTTCACTGTCCTGGCGACGCTGGGTACCGGCGAGCACTATTTCATCGATTTAATTGTTGCGTTTCCATTCGCGCTAATGATCCAGTCGCTTTGTGCCTATCAGTTGCCATGGAGGAATTCCGCGAGGGTTGCGGCCTTTCTCTTCGGCGCTGGGACCACATTTGCCTGGCTCGCCGGACTACGTTACGCAAACCACCTGTTCTGGGTTTCTCCGGTGATCCCGTGGTCCCTTGTAATTGCGACTGTCGCTGTCACGGAAATCCGACGCGCGAAGTTTCAGAAGACAGCGGACCTGGTGCGAATGAAACCGACAACTGCCCCAGGACCCGCAGTGAGAACGGCTGAGGCCTTGGGCTAAGCGTTCCCGTTACGGGAAGCGGGAAGTGACTGTTGGATGTGACGTATTTTGTAGATTTTTGCGAGGAGAACTGATGCTTTTGGCTGGCGCGTCGAGCCGCGAAGTTGATGTGACTGTAAGCTGATGAAAACAATAACGTTGCATATTAACGGCGGTCGGCTGCGAGTGCGAGAGAGTTGGCGAAGGACGTGCAGCTTACCCCAGTGCCACGCCGAAGATTTCCGAGAAACGCGGCTGCTGAAAGAACTTTAAGGAACTTCAAGGAGAGGACATGAACCTGAATCGAAACAAGAACCAGAAGGGTTTTTCGTTGATTGAGTTGCTGATCGTGGTGGCGATCATCCTGATTATCGCCGCGATCGCAATCCCGAACCTGCTGCGCTCGAAGATGGCCGCGAACGAGGCCTCGGCAGTAGGCTCGATCCGTACCATCGTTACGGCCGACATTACTTACAACTCGACGTACGGGAACCAGTTTGCGCCGACGCTGGCGACACTGGGCCCGGTGGCCCCAGGCTCAACAGCCGGCGTTAGCTGTGCATCTGCAGGCTTGCTTGATCCGCTGCTTTCTGGCGTGAGCCCGGCGGCGACCGTACCCGAGAAGAGCGGCTATTCATTCACTTATACGGCTACGGGCGCTGCGACGACCCCGGTGCCAGCGGGCTGCACAGCTGGTTCGGCAGGGTTTGTGATTGCGGCACACGCCATCACGGAAGGCACGACCGGAAATCGTTCGTTCTGCTCGGATGAGACGGGCGTGCTGTATGACGACCCGACCGGCGCAACGACGGCGACGACTGAGTCGACCTGCGAAGCGCTGACCCCATTGCAGTAACAAACATCAACGTTTGAGCACGAAAGGGAGGGGCTGCCGCCCCTCCTTTTTTTTTGTTTTGGACGCGGTTTCATACGGGCTAACGTGCTCGGTCTGCCCGTAAAGCCTCGGCCCGACGAACCACGTCGGGCCCTACAAAAGCGTGGGGTTGTAGGGGCCGACGTAGCTAGTCGGTCCGCATCTGCCCTCCGACAGCTTATGGCGGCCCAAACTGACATTTCCCGTCGCTTTCGTTCGAGTTCACTGTTGGGAATAGCCGGCACTGAAACAGCCTCGCTCAAACAATAGATAACGCTATCTGAATCAATGGAATACACCGTAGAAAGCATCGACCCGATGGCGCTGGGAATGGCAAGGGATGTGCTTTCTATCCCATGACTCGAAGGGAAGCTTTCGGTACAAGGAGAGGAGTGTCGGTCAGGACAATGGGCAAAGCCAAACAATTCGAAACGGCAATGGGGAGCAGCCGTGGTTTTTCCCTGATTGAGCTGCTCATCGTCGTAGCAATTATCCTGATCATCGCTGGAATTGCGATTCCGAACCTGCTGCGGTCAAAGATGGCCGCAAATGACGCATCTGCTGTGGAGAGCATTCACGCGATGCTGACGGCCTCAAGCGTGTACTACACGACCTATGATAACGGCTATCCTCCGAGCGCAACGGTGATGGGCCCGACGACTCTTGCCACGTGCAACCTGGCGGGATTGATTGATCCGCTTCTGGCGAATTCGCCGAATCAAAAGAGCGGATATACGGTTACGTATACCGGCCAAGAAGGGACCGTGAATGCGCCGACAGGCTGCGCTGCGCCCGGGTTTAATGGATTTCTGATCGCTGCGGTGCCGATCACTACAGGTGTGACAGGTGCGCGGAGCTTTTGCACTGAAGAAGATGGCGTAATCCACGTAGACGTGAACGGCGGCGCGATCGGCAGCGATACTACTTGCTCGGCGTTACCGATTCTGGCCACAGGGGATTAATTCTCCGGCCACAACGGATGCCTGATAGCGCGGCCCAAGTAGGCTTCGGCATTTCCGCCCAGCAACAACAAGGCGCTCCTGCTACACTGTGGTCATGCCTGCTTTGATCACGGTGCTGGCGATTCTGCTCAGCTCACACCTCAGCGGAGCGCCCCCGATTCCCCAAAATCAGCGAACGGCCCGGCAGATCGCGCAAGCCTTTGATGCGCATTACCACCAGGTGCGCACATTGGCCGGTTATTTCCTCGAAAAATATACCTCGGGAGGATCGGGCCTGCTGGTTGAGAGCGGGACGGTCTATTTTGAGAAGCCGGGGCGGACGCGCTGGGATTACGATTCGCCAGAGAAGAAGATGTTTTTGGATGACGGGAAGAATATTTGGTTTTATGTTCCTGCGGATCATACCGCTAGCCGCACGCCGGCGAAGCAGAGCACAGACTGGCGAACGCCGCTGGCTCTGCTGGCAGGAAAGGTGGATCTGGAGCGGCTGTGCGGCAGTTTGAGCCTTGGTCAGACCAGCACAGCCGAAGCTGATGATAGCGTCCTGATTTGCAAGCCGCGCAAGGCGGATGAGAACGTGTTCAGCCAGGTGCTGCTGGAATTGAATTCCCAGAACCAGCTTGTTCGGCTGGACATGCAGCAGCCGGGGGATTTGGAAATGGATTTTCATTTTGGCGATTGGCATGAGGATGCGCCGATCGAAGCTGCGAAATTTCATTTTGAGCCGCCGCGCGGTGTTGCCATTGTGGACGACGCGGAATTGGCGAAACAGGCACAGTAGCCCCGCAACAGTCAGCCAACCCCTCAGACACTCCCGGATTCCGGTCTTTCCCTGGAACGCTGTGGGAGTCCTGTCGCGTCTGCTTTTGTTTGCCGGGGCAACCGCCTTAAGCCGCCGAGACGCTCGCAGCTCTTTCGCTCCGCGCCACCAGTGGGCAGCGCACACGGCCACGGCGTTGCAACCACGGCCAGTAACGCTTTGGCGGCGCGGAAAGCGCGTGCTGACTGGCCGACGCTGCGCGTGGAGCGTAGAGTAAACCATTGCATCTGGTGGTGGAGGGTAGGGCGTCTTGCGAATCTGGCGGTTGCTTTCCTGCTCGGAAAAAGCGCTCATCGTTTTGTTTTTGCTGACGATTCCCTTTGTGCAAGCCACCGTCAGCGGCGATGGCATTGGATACTATGCTTACGCCCGCTCGCTGCTGGTCAATCACAACCTGGATTTCAAGGGCGACTGGAAAGATCCAAGAGCGCTCCCGGTTCTGATCACGCTTGGGAGAAACGGCCAATACGAATCGTCCACGCACTATACCAAGAACGGCCATATTGCCAATTTCTATCCGGTTGGTCCAGCGATTCTCTGGTCCCCATTCCTAGCGGCGACCCATGTAGTGGTCCTGGTGCTGCGCCGCGCCGGATGGCGCGTCGCGGCAGACGGTTTTGGGCGGCCCTACCTGCTTACCATGGCGCTGGCTACGGCGCTCTATGGCTTCCTCGGTTTATGGCTCTCCTTTCAGTTGGCGCGGAACTATTTCGAGGAGCGTTGGGCCTTCTGGGCAACTATTGGAATTTGGTTTGGGAGTTCCCTGCCGGCATACATATATCTCGAACCATCCTGGTCGCACGCGCATTCGGCGTTCTCGGTCGCGCTCTTCCTGTGGTATTGGCACCGAACCCGCAAGGCTCGAACGCTGCAGCAGTGGCTGGTCCTGGGGCTGATTTCCGGGCTCATGCTCGATGTTTATTTTGCGAACGCCGTTTTCTTGCTTATTCCGTTCCTGGAATGCTGCTGGGTTTTCGTCGACGCCTGGGCAGATCGGATGCACGCCGCTGAGATGTTCGCAAACGTCTTCAAAGGCGGTTTGGTGTATAGCGCGGCAACGGCTGCGGCCTTTGTGCCAACATTAGCCGCGCGCAAGATCGTGTTCGGGAGCGCTTTCGCGATTGGCGGATATGCGAACCAACGATGGCATTGGACTTCACCAGCCCTAGGGAAGGTGCTCTTTTCTTCGGATCACGGGCTCTTGTCGTGGAACCCCATATTGGTCCTGGCTTTGGCCGGAGTGCTGTTGCTGTGGCGTCGCGCCCCGGATATTGGCAGGTACTTGCTCGCGGCGACGCTCGGGTTTTACTTGTTGATTTCCGTCTACCCGTGGTGGACAGGCGTGGTGTCGTTTGGGGGTCGTTTTTTCATTTCGCTCACGCCGGTTTTTGTGATTGGCTTGGCATGCACATTCTCGGAGTTCGCACGCGCCTGGCGAAGTACGCGTGCTGCCACGTTCCGAGTGGTCACTGTGTCCATCCTCCTGATCCTCTGGAACATCGGCCTGTTGCTTCAGTGGAGCACGGGGCTGCTGCCTGGAACTGGACCGGTCTATTGGAACGAAGTTTTTTACAACCAGTTCCGCGTTTTACCTGGCCAAACGGTTGATGCTGTTCGGAACCAACTCGGCGCGTCGGCGCACAAACCACTCCTGTAGGCGGTGTTGCCATTGTGGACGACGCAGAATTGGCGAAACAGGCGCAGTAATACCCTCGAAGGTCAGCCAACCCTCCCGCGCCTCGCGGATTCCTATATGGATGCCCGGCCGGGATTTGCTCCTTCCGTTCAACATTAAGACGAATGGCGTTACGCTGTTTCCGGCTACGCACAAAGAGCCACGCAGACAGCCTGAGGCAAGTCCCCTGTGTTAAAATTTGCGGAAGGCTTGGGACGCGCGAGTGGGCATAAGTCATAACCATGGCTGAGTTTGTCTGCAAAGTCGGAGATGCAACTGGGAACGTTTTCCAGCAGCTAGAGACGGCCCAGAGCGAGGCGGAAGCTCGCCAGAAGCTCGCGGACCGCGGCTTTTATGTTTATGGAGTACGGCCGAACCTAAGCGTAGAGCGGCTGGTCAGGGGATCCCGGTCCAGCCGGAAGCTGCCTGCGAACGATTTCATGATTTTTAATCAGCAATTTAATACGCTGATTAAGGCTGGCCTGCCAATTTTGAAGGCGCTGGATTTGCTGGCGGATCGCGCAGCGCTGCCGAAAATGCGTCCGATTTTGAACGATGTGCGCGGACGGGTGCGCGAAGGAGCGCTACTGTCGGACGGGGTCGAAGCTTCGGGAATGTTTCCCCCGGTTTATGTCACGTCGCTTCGCGCGGGAGAAAAGAGCGGCGATTTGGCAGGCGTGTTAGACGATTACATCGCCTATCAGCGCACGACGACCGGGCTGAAAAAGAAACTGATCGGTGTGCTGATCTATCCGACGATTTTGATCATTGTGGCGTCGTGTATCGTTTCCTACCTGGTGACTTACGTGATTCCGGAATTCGCGCGGTTGTATTCGGACCTTGGGACGGCATTGCCTGGTCCGACGCAATTCTTAATTACGGTTGTGGTGGGCTACCGCGCGTGGCTGCTGACAGCGGCGGGTCTGGTTGTTTTCGGCGCGATTTTCCTGTTTTTGTGGTCAAGGACACAACGCGGAGGCATCGCAGTCGATCGCATGACGATGAAACTGCCGATGCTTGGCGATGTGTGGATCAAATTTCAGATGGCGCAATTCACCAGGACGTTGGGAACGCTGCTCAGAGGAGGAACGCCTCTGGTCGCAGCGCTTTCGACGGCGGCCAATGCGATGCGGAGCCGGCTCGTGGCGGGATCCGTGGAGAAGGCGTCCGAGCGGGTCCGCGAGGGTGCGTCTCTGCACTCTTCGCTGGCGGAAACGAAAATGATCCCCGATCTGGCGCTGGACATGATTGAAGTGGGAGAAGCTTCCGGCGCGCTGGCGCCGATGCTTTCGAGCGTGGCGGTTTTCTACGAAGAAGAATCAAACATGAAGACAAGCGCGCTGATCGCCGTGATTGAGCCGGCGGTGTTGGTGGTTATGGCGGGGCTGATCTTTTTCATCCTGATTGCGCTGTACCTGCCGCTGTTTTCGATTCAGCCAGCAGGATAGGAATTCATGGCCGTGACAAAGGCGACGAATAAGGAAATCCATCTGGAGCCGTTGCACGACGAAAACGCGGAGCGCGAGCGCACGCAGAAACTCGCCGAGCGTTATCGCGTGCCCTTCATTGATCTGGCAGAGCAGCAGATTGATCCGGAACTTTTCCGGTCGATTCCTGCCGAGCTGATGTTTCGCTACAACTTTGTGCCTTTGGAATCGCGGGATCATTTGCTTGTCGTGGTTGTGTCGGATCCCAGCCAGTTGTTGATGAACGACGAGCTCGCCGGCCTGCTCGGCAAGAAGCTGACGATCAAAGTTGCAACCTCGACGCAGATCAGCGATCTGCTGAAGCGCACAGAGCAATCGCAGCGCGTGCTGGACCAAGCGACAGAAGGCTTCACGCTGCAAGTGGTGAGCGATGAGGACAGTGACGAAAATATTTCCATGGAGAAGCTGGCGCAAGCGGACAGCGGCGTCAGCCCGGTGGTGCGCCTGGTAGACACGGTGATCTTTACGGCCCTGGAGCGGCGCGCAAGCGACATCCACATTGAAACGCGCAATACGGAAGTGGCTGTGAAGTATCGAATTGACGGAGTGCTGCAGTACGCCATGCAGCCGCTGGCGAAAGAATGGCATTCGACGATTCTCTCGCGCATCAAGGTGATGAGCGAGCTGGATATTGCGGAGAGACGCGTCCCGCAAGACGGGCGCTTCCGCGTGCGATATAAGGGCCGTTTCATTGATTTTCGCGTTTCGGTGATGCCGTCGGTTCACGGCGAAGATGCAGTTCTTCGTGTGCTGGACAAGGAAACGCTGAGCGAAAAATTCCGGAATTTGAATTTGGACGTGGTGGGATTCGTGGAAGAGGACTTGCGGAAGTTCCGCCGGTACATTCACGAACCGTACGGAATGGTGCTGGTGACCGGGCCAACCGGTTCAGGGAAAACGACGACGCTTTACGCCGCGATCAACGAAATCAAGACCGACGAAGACAAGATCATCACCATTGAAGATCCGGTGGAATATCAGGTGAGCGGAATCACGCAGATTCCGGTGAACGAAAAGAAAGGCCTGACGTTCGCGCGCGGGCTGCGTTCGATTCTGCGGCACGACCCGGACAAAATCATGGTCGGCGAGATTCGCGACCACGAAACCGCGCAGATCGCGATTCAATCTGCGCTGACTGGGCATTTGGTGTTCACAACGGTGCATGCGAACAATGTGACGGATGTGATCGGACGTTTCGTGAACATGGACGTGGAGCCGTACAATTTCGTGTCCGCTCTGAATTGCATTCTCGCGCAGCGACTGGTGCGCGTGATTTGCCCGAACTGCAAAAAAGAGGTGAAGCGTTCGCCGGAGATTCTGCGCGAATCGGGAATCAATCCGGAAGAGTGGGGCAATACTCCGTTATACGAGGGCGCAGGCTGCCTAGAGTGTTCCGGCAGTGGCTTTCGCGGGCGAACTGCGATTTCCGAACTGCTGGATTTATCCGACCGCATCCGCGAAATGATCATCGACCGCCGTCCGACCTCGGAAATCAAGCGCGTAGCAAAAGAAGAGGGGATGCAGTTTTTGAGGGAATCGGGAATTGCGCGAGTACGCGAGGGAATCACAACGCTCCGCGAGATCAATAAGGTGACGTTCATTGACTAGCCTGACTACAGCGCGGCCAGAAAGAAAGAGACGCGGAGGTTTTTCCGAGTGGCTCGACGCGATGCCGCATCCCAGCGTGGTGGTGGAAATTGCATCAACGCACGTGGCGGCAGCGCGATGGGGCCGGGATTTGGCGCATTTGTCCGCCTTTGCCGCGGAGCAATTGCCGGATGGCGCGGTCACGCCGTCGGCAACGCAAACAAACATTGCCGATCGGGATGCCGTGCGAAGCGTGATTCACAGCGTGATTTCGCGCGTGCCGAAGCAAGGACCAGACGTGGCGCTGCTGTTGCCGGATCCCAGCATTCGCGTTTTCATTTTACCGTTTGAGACTTTTCCGCGGCGAACGGATGAAGCGCTGCCGTTATTGCGGTGGCGTTTGAAAAAAAGTTTGCCGTTCCCGGCAGAGGAGGCAGTTCTTTCCTGGGTGCGGCAGTCGAGCCGAGATGGAAAAATCGAAATTGTGGCAGCCGTGGCGCGGCAGAAAATCGTCAGAGAATATGAATCGCTGCTCGAAGAGGAAGGCCTTCTGGCCGGAATCGTGCAAAGCTCGACGCTGGCCACGCTGCCGGTTTTGAGTCATCAGGGCGCCACGCTGCTTGCGCGACTTAGCGGAAGGAATTTGACGACAGTGATTGTTCGCGGCGAGACGATGTGTGTTTATCGCTCGACCGAATTGGGCGCGAACACGGATGGCCTGAAGCCGCAGGTAATTTTCGACGAAGTTTTTCCGGCTGTGGCGTTTTATCAGGATACATGGGGCGGAAAAGTGGAGCAGTTATGCGTTGCAGGTTTTGGTCTGGGCGAAGAAGAACTGCGGGAGGCGTTGACGCGCGAGCTGGGATGTCCCGCGGAGCCGCTAGGCTCGGGCGGCGAAATTACCGCGGAAGCGCGTTCGCTTATCGCGCAAGGTCTGGAGCCGCTGGCCGGATGGCAAATGAACCGCGGAGCATGATCGGCAGGGGACGAGACTAAGGATGAAGACGCATTTCAATCTGGCAACGGCGCCGCTGGAAAATAACCGGCGTTTCATCGCCGGTGCGAGCGTGCTGGGAATTCTGGCGTTGGCGGCAATGGTCATGCTTTCTTTGCATGCAGTGAGCGCCAGGCGTGCGAACCGTGCAATGCGGGCTCAGATCGACAACTTGCATTCGCAAATTCGCATTGCGCTGCGGCAGCAGGACGCCCTTCGAACCGAGTTCAAATCAGCGCAGGCTGAGGAGGCGCTCAAGCGTTCCACTTTCCTGAACAGCTTGATTGAAGCGCGCACTTTCCCATGGACAAAAATGTTTGCTGATCTCGAACACATTTTACCTCCAGGGGTGCGTGTGATCAGTATCTCTCCGCAAATGGACAAAGATGGCAGCGTGAGAGTTGAGTTGTTGATCGGTGCTGTGAATGATGACCAGGGGCTCAAGTTTCTGAATTCGATGAGTTCGTCGCCGGTATTTTCACGTGTGCATGTGACGCAGGAGACCCATCCGGCAAAAGCGCCACAAGGCGAGGACGATACAGTGCTGGTAAACCTTGAAGCGAATTATTCAACTACATGAGCGGCAGAACCAATTCGCGAAAATGGAAGCTGGCGGTGAAGATTGCGCTGGCTTGCGCGCTGGCGATTGACGCTGGGTTGCTTGTCGTGAATTGGCGCGCGGCGAGCGAATCGGCGCAATCGCAGAGAATGGAGCGCGCCCAACTGGAGCAGGAACTCAAATTGTTAACCGCGGATGTTCAGAACGGCCGGGAAATCCAGAAACAGCTGCCGAACGTGGCTCAAAAGTGCGATGAGTTTTATCAGAAGGATTTGCTGCCCGCATCTTCGGGAGACACGGCAGTGATTGCGGATCTTGGGAAAATCGCGAATAGCGCGGGCGTTCAGACCGGTGGAGTGGCACTCCATGAAAAAGAGGTGAAGGGGCGGGGGCTGGAAGAGGTGGAAATAAGCGGATCCGTGCAGGGAAGCTATCAGAATCTGATCCAGTTGATCGACGGCATCGAGCGCTCGACGCATTTCTATTTGCTGGAGAGCCTGACTTTGAACTCAGAGAACTCAGGCGTGGTCAAGTTGCAGATCGCCTTGCGGACGTATTTCCGAACGTGACGATGACGAAGAAAACTCGGTATGAAGTTTCGGCACTGGCGATTCTCCTCGTTGTGCTGGCATTTTTCGTCTATATAGAGCACTCACCGAATGACGCTTTTGAGGGTGTGAACACCGATGACGGGAAATTCCAGCCGTTGAATTTCCCGGATCCGGCCCTGAGAGTGGATTTGCTCGCCCGGATTCAGAACGAGCACTACAACGGGCAGCATCGCAACATTTTCAGTGAAGAGCCGCTGCCGCCTCCTCCGGAAGTCGTGGCTCAGCAGAAGGTATTAGACGCGCAGAGGGCTGCAACTCCGCCGCCCCCCCCGCCTCTGACGATTCCGGCAACGTTTTACGGGATCGTGACCGATCCTGCCACCGGACAGAGCCGCGCCTGCTTCTCGAATACCGATAATGTCTATATCCTGCCGGTGGGTGGCATCCTGCTTCATCAGTTTCGTGTGATGAAAATTGGCCCGAACTCCGTGGATTTGCAGGAGGTCTCTTCGGGCAGAAGCACAACACTGACCCTCCCAGATACAACACCTCCGCAATCGGCACAGCAATGAAAGAGAATCTCGATACAAAGCAGAGGCATGGAAATGAAGGCTACGCGCTTGTCTTTGTGCTGTTTTTGGTGGCGTTGGTGATCATTGGCGCAACGACCGCCACGCTTGATCAGTTGACGGAGGGACGCCGCGAAAAGGAAGCGGTGATGATCTGGCGCGGAAAGCAATATCAGCGCGCCATTGGGCTGTTCTATAAAAAATTCGGACGGTTCCCGAGCAGCCTCGACGATTTGGTGAAAGTTCAGAATGGCGAAGCGCGTTTCCTGCGGGAAGCGTACAAAAACCCAATGAATAAGGACGGAACGTGGAGATTCATCTACGTTACTCCCGCAGGACAACTGATGGGCAGCGTGATGTATACGTCGCTGCAGCAGATGGCCTTCCTTGATCAGCAGCGGCGACTAGGACTGATCTCAGGCGCCACTTCACCGGCTGCTCTGTCCTCAATGTTTCCGGGAGGCAGTCCAGACGATTCGGACGATTCGAATGCCCTTGGGAGTAATTCAGGGCCTCTATCAGGAACCACCACGCTGGGCGGAAGTCCGGGGAGCGCAGGCGCGCTCGGCGGCATCAATCTAAGCAGTCTGAACCTGAATAGCTTGAGCCCCTCGCAGTTGCAAGCGCTGCAATCGCAGTTACAGGGACTAAATCCGCAGCAACTGCAGGCGCTCGAATCACAGTATCAAGGGCAAATTCCGCCGCAACTGCAATCACAACTGCAGCAGATGCTGGGGCAGGATTCTTCGCAAGCAGGAGGTTCGTCGCTTTCCACTCAGTCGGGTACGAACCAAAGCAACGGTCTGAACGTACAGGAGTCGAGCTCGGATAATTCCGATAATGGGCAGGTGATTGGCGGATTCATCATCGGCGTGGCTGGAACGCAGAACAAGTCCTCGATCAAAATTTATAAGGGCGGCGCGACGTATAAGCGGTGGGAATTCATCTTCAATCCTCTCGAGCAGGTACAAACAATCGGCACGGCAGGCTCACCACTCGGTGGAGCGCAACAAGTGCCAACGAACCAGATGCCGCCAAATCTCCAGCAACAGCCGCAGATCCCTCAGCAGCAGCCGCAGTAGCCAAAAACATTTCTGTGGCTATTTTTGGCCAGCAGAACCGCCTCACTTGCGGCTGACTTCGCTGGTCTCAAGGACGTACTTGCGGATGGCGGCAGCGACGCCGCATTCGTCATTTGACAGCGTCACAGGCCAGCCGAGAGATTTCAGTTCCGCAACACTG
>JASHYE010000064.1 GCA_030043155.1 Candidatus Acidiferrales bacterium
AGCCCAGCC
The DNA here is from genome assembly GCA_030043155.1 of Candidatus Acidiferrales bacterium. The sequence continues at coordinate 10 of JASHYE010000064.1, forward strand.
TCGCACGCAGATTCTGGACGAGCTCGTCGATCAATGGGTCGTCGCGGCAGATGCGCTGGCGACGAAGTTTCCGCATCCTTCGGCAGATGAAGTGAACCTTGAGTTCGAAACACTGTTGAAACAGTTCCCCTCGCGAGAGCAGTTTCAGACGCGCCTTGCACAAGTTGGACTGACCCAGCATCAGGTCCGGCAAATCATTTCCGACGAACTATTCTACGCACGCTTCCTGGATTACAAATTCCATGCGGTCACTCAAGTCACCGCGTCGGAAATTCAGTCGTATTACCAGCAGGATTTCTTGCCGCAAATGCAAAAGCGGGGCCTCTCGGTTCCTCCGTTGACTCAAGTTGAAGCTCAGATCCGCCAACTCCTCACGCAGGAGGATATAAACGAAAGAGCCGCCCAGTGGCTCGAACAGGCGAAAGCGCGCCTCCGCATCATCATCCAGCCCGTGGGAGGGGGCGGATGAAACGGTGGGCGGTCCGAATCCTCCTCGGACTCGGATTATTGGTAGTCGCAGTCATCATTTTTCTTGCGGTGATCCTCAATACCGGAACGCTGGACTACTGGGCGCGCGGCTACATCGTCAGGAAAATCGAGAACAGCCTCTCCACAAAAGCTGAACTTCGCGCGTTTCGATTGCGCCTTCGCGGACTAAACGTCGAGCTCGACGGGCTGACCATTCATGGCCACGAAGCGCCGGGCCTTCCCCCTTTTTTCCATGCAGAAAATATCCGCGTCACTGTTCATATCATCTCCCTGTTTCATCACAAGATTTCCTTAGGCGATGTTGAAGTCATCCAGCCATCGATTTTCGTTCGCATTGGCGAAAACGGAAAAAGCAATGTGCCTATACCGCCGCAAAAGCAACCGGGCAAGCCCTGGCAGACGCAGCTCTTCAATTTGCAAATCGCTCAACTGAGAATCACCGACGGGAACATACTTTTCAATGACGCGAAGATCCCTTTCGATGTCGAAGGTCAGAATTTCCAATTCGCGATGAACTATCAGGCTGCCCCGTTGGGAAAAGATTCCTATTTCGGGCAAATTTCATGGGATCAGGTGCAAACGACTGCGCGTCGTTACATGCCCTTTCGCTTTGATATTGATTCGAAGTTTACTCTGACGCGGACGGCCCTTTCCGTCGACGACCTGAAATTGAAGCTGCCGCGCACCACGTTCAATGCCCGTGGAGAACTCACCAGCTTTCAACCTCTCAGCGGAGTCTTTCATTACCAAGGGCTTCTCTCGCTTCCAGATCTTCGCGCCATCCTGCGAAAGCCGGAAATGCCGGACGGTAATGTGGAACTCGCGGGCACCGCAACCTACATGAACCACAACCTGGCGTTGAATGGCGATTATCACGCTCGCGGTCTGAACTTCCACTATTCATGGTTCCATGCCCACGGAATTGAAAGCTGGGGCGACATCAAGATGGCAGACGGGCGCCTGCACATGCCTGTATTTTATGCCAGAGCATTTGGAGGGAATCTGCAAGGCAAGCTGGAGATGAATTTCAAAGGCGTGGCCTTTCGCACCACATCAAAGCTCGTCGGCGCGAACTTGGCCGAGGTGCTCGAGGCCGTGAATAACCCCTCTTTGCCGGTCCACACGCTCCATTGGAACGGCGATCTCGAAGCGGACACGGTCTGCACATGGAACCGGGATTTCAAGCATTTCGTCGTGAGCGGCGTCACATTGTGGACGCCTCCAGCGCAACCGGCGCCGCACCTGATTCCCGCCACTGCAAAAATCAATTTCAATTACTCGATGGATCGAAGTTTGATCAGCCTTCAACAACCCAGCACCATCAGCACGCCGGAAAGTCACGTATCCTTCTCCGGCACTCTGGGCCGCAATAGCACGCTGCAAACGACGTTTCACACCGACCGCATAGAAGACTGGTCCGATTTCATCGCGGATTTGCGCGGAAATCAAAATGGCTCCGAACGCATAACGGGCGCGGCTGATTGGACGGGAAATCTAACCGGTCCTCTGAATGGCCCGACCTTCACAGGCTCCTTCCATGCTCAAAACGCCCATTTTGGCAGCATGTATTGGGACGACATCACCGGCTCAATGTCCTATTCGCCGCGATTTTTCAAGTTGGCAAATGCTGTCGTCAAGCGCGGCGCTTCGGCCGCAAACCTCGATTTGACGCTGCAATTGCACGACTGGGATTTCCCCAAGAACGGACTGTGGAGTCTTCGCGCCAGCCTCAACCATGACTCTTTGTCCGATTTGCAAGGCCTCTTTGGCACATCCTATCCAGTCACCGCAACTGTCACAGGCGATTTCCAGGGAAGTGGCACTCGCCACGATCCTGTGCTCGACGGAAATGTCGATTTGCAGGATGTGACCGCCTATGGAATCCATGTGGATCGTGCCCGCGGAGATCTCCGCCTGCGCCACGACGTCATTCAAGTGAGTGATGCTGTCCTCGATCGCGGAACCGGCCATCTCACTGGGGCCTTGACTTACAGGCTCGCGGAACACACTGTAGTTTTTCAAACCGTCGGCACGGGAGTTTCCCTTGCCCAATTTAGCTTCCTGCAATCCAAGTCGCTTCCCATCTCAGGCGATATCGATTTTGATCTGCGGGGCAGTGGCCCTATCACTTCGCCACAGGCACATGGAACCGTGCAATTGGTCGACCTAACGTTCGGCACGGAGGTGCTCGACAGTTTTTCTGGGACTCTGAATTCCGATGGCCGTACCGCTCTGCTTGACCTGCAATCGACAACGCGAGGCAAGCTCGCAGCGCATTTCCAGATGGGCCTTTACGATAATTACCCGCTTTCTGCAACAATGACGGTCAATCAAGTCGATCTCGATCCTTTCATCGTCGCCGGATTGCATCTCGACCAGCTCACCGGCCACAGCAGTATTGACGGCCAGTTGAGCATCTCCGGCGAAGCGCGGCAGCCCGACACGCTGATAATGCAAGCGAACCTTTCGCAGATCACCCTCGATTATGAATTCGTGAAGCTCCACAACCAGGGTCCAATTCGTTTGAGCTATGGGCACAATGAAGTCCATGTCGAACCTGCCACGCTGCTAGGTACCGACACCAATTTCAACATTTCGGGAACCGCAGATTTCGCCGGCAGCCGCCAGCTCAATCTGAAAATCGCAGGATTGATTAATCTGCAGCTCGCCAGTGGCCTTTTTCCTGGCCTCGACGCGCACGGCGTAGCCGAGCTCAACACTACGATCGCCGGCACGTTCTCGAATCCCCAGATGATTGGCCAGGCCAGGATCACCAAAGCATCCGCGCAGTACTCTGACTTTCCGGCGGGCATCAGCAATCTGAACGGCGAAATCGTCTTTGACCGCAGCCGCATGCTTCTCAATAACTTCACAGCGGAAGCCGGCGGCGGAACGATGAAGATTTCAGGCAGCGTAGCATATGGCGCGAAACCCGTGAGTTATGAACTGAGTGCAGCCGCGACGCGGGTTCGCCTGCGAACCGAAGGAATGAGCTGGCTGCTCGATGGCAACGTGCGTTTCAGCGGTACGTCCCAGGGCGCTCTGTTGTCCGGCGACGCCACGGTGCAGCGTGTGGTATTCAGCCCGGATGTCGATTTCTCCTCCATGTTGGTTTCGTCCCATTCCACGGTCAGCGGGCCATCCACGACATCGACTTACTTGCAAAATCTACAGCTCGACGTCTCTGCCCGCGCAGTGCCGGGAATGCAAATTGACTGGGGTACAGCTCATTTCACCGCTGAAGGCTCAGTTCGCGTGCGTGGCACCTGGGAACACCCCATTGTCCTCGGAAGCGTTCACTTGCTCTCGGGCGACATGGCTTTTCACGGCAACACCTATCATCTCACTCGCGGCGACATCAATTTTTCAAACCCTTTTAGGTTTGATCCTGTGCTGAACATCGAAATCGCAACCACGATCAATCCATATGAGGTAACGCTGGATTTCACGGGCCCGGCGAGCCGGATGCAGGTCTCCTATCGCTCCGATCCGCCACTGCAGTCGGCGGACATCGTCAATTTGCTCGCTCTAGGCAGCCAGGGCGAGCAGTCCGCGCTGATGACGTCCTCATCCTCCCAAGCGCAAAATTTTGGCGCGACCGCGCTGCTCTCCGAAGCGGTCACCAGCCAGATTGGCGCGCCCATCGAGAAACTCTTCGGTGTCACCAACTTCCGCATCGACCCATTTCTTGCCAGCAGCTTGGCGACGACCGGAGTCACACAAACCACCGAGGCGCGGGTCACGATTGAGAAGCAGGTGACGCACGACTTGAGCGTCACCTACAGCACAAACGCCGCCTCCAATCAGCAGCAGGTGATTGAGGTCGATTATGCCTTCCGGCGCAATATCACCATCGTCGCGTTGCGCGACATCAACGGCATCTACGGCGTCAGCATAAAATTCACCAATCATTTTCGGTAATTACGGATCATTCCGGCGTAACAACCATTAATTTGCCTGCGGAGTTTTGCCTGCTGCCGCGAAACCGTACTTCTCAAATTCATTCAGTGAATCGGGAGATTCGAGGCTGTCTAGCAGCGAGCGCGCCGCTTGCGGTGACTTGGAATCCTTGAGCAGCGCAATCGGATAAAGAATCGGCAGATGAGAATCGTCCGGCGCCGTAGCCACCACGCGCACCGCTGGCGAAATGCGCGCATCGGTCACGTAAACCAACCCCGCATCCGCGTTTCCGGTCTCCACATACGCCAGCGCTTGCCGCACATCCTGCGCGAACACCAGCTTGCCTGTGATCTTCGGCAGCAGATTCAAATTCTGAAGCGTCTCTTTCGCATACATCCCCGCTGGCACCACCTGAGGATCGCCCATCGCGATGGACCTTACAAAACTCTTCGTCAAATCCCCAAAGTTGTTAACTCCCTGCTTTCGTGCCGGCACAATCAGCACGAGCTCGTTCCCCAATAAATCACGCCGCGTTCCCGGCACGAGAAGGCTGTCTTTCTCCAGCGCGTCCATCTGTGTCTCTCCGGCAGAAATGAAAATATCCACGGGAGCGCCCTGCTCGATCTGGTGTTGCAGCGTTCCGGACGCGCCAAAGTTGCATACAACTCGCTGGTCCGGATGGCTGCGCTCATAGCTCTCTCCGATCGTCTGCAGCGGCACCTTCAGGCTAATGGCCGCCGATATGGTCAGCGTAATCGGCTGATTCGGCGCATGAGCATTGCCGCACGCATTGAGTCCAAAGCATATGGCGAAGGCTACGCAGCAAACGTACATTCTCTTCCCTCGCAGCTTCATTGCTGAAAAAATACGCTCCTCCGCTGAAACGTAGCGTAAAGGTTCCCTATCCTAAACGAACCCTTGTGCCCGCGCAATTTTGCATCGTTCTGATAACATGGCAAGCGAGAGTACAACGGCGGAGAGTTTATGGACCAGCTCCTGGAATGGCGGAAAGAATTTCCTATCCTCGAAAAAACCACTTACCTCATCAGCAATTCGCTGGGAGCCATGCCGCACGCCGTCTACGACCAGATGAAAAGCTACGCTGACGCCTGGGGTTCACGCGGCGTGCGCGCATGGGAAGACAGTTGGTGGGAAATGGCGGTCTCGGTCGGCGACAAAGTTGGCGCGATCATCGGCGCCGGCTCGGGCGAGATTTCTCTCCATCAGAACGTCACGCTCACTCAAGCCATCATTTCCTCGTGCTTCGATTTTTCCTCGCGCCGGAACAGGATCATCCTCACCGACCTGGAATTTCCCTCGACGATTTACTTTTATATGGAACAGCGCCGCTCCGGCGCGCGCGTAGAACTTCTAAAGTCAGAGGACGGCCTGCACATTCCGCTCGAGCGCGTCCTGGCGGCGATAGACGATGCAACGCTGCTTGTTCCCATCTCGCTTGTGCTTTTTCGCAGCGCCACCCTCGTCGCTGCCAAAGCCATCATCGAACGCGCTCACAAAGTTGGAGCGCACGTCATTCTTGACTGCTTCCAGGCCGCAGGAACAGTGCCCTTCAACGTGCGCGAGTTGCAAGCCGATTTCGCCGTCGGAGGCGTTCTTAAATGGCTCTGTGGCGGCCCGGGTGTTTCCTACTTATATGTGCGTCCCGACCTTCGCACCAAGCTTTCTCCAAGAATCTCTGGCTGGCTCGCTCACAAGCGCCCTTTCAATTTCGAAGCGGCGCCGCTCGATGCCCGCGACGACTCTTATCGCTTCTTGAACGGCACTCCGCACATACCCGGGCTTTATGCCTGCCAGCCCGGACTGGAAATCATCGACAAAGTCGGAGTGGATGCCATTCGCGAAAAATCTGTGCGCCAGACTGCACACTTAATCGAAGGCGCCCTTCGCCGCGGCTGGCGCGTCAATTCGCCACGCGACTCTTCCGAACGCGGCGGCACCGTTTCGATCGATTGCCCTCACGCG
>JASHYE010000502.1 GCA_030043155.1 Candidatus Acidiferrales bacterium
CCAGCGCCTGCGAGAAGCACAACGGCCAAAGCCATCTGAACGGCGATTAGGATGTGCTGCGTGCGATGGCGTGAGCCGGCGACCGAGCGACAACCTTCCTTAAGAGCAGCGTATGGTTTATCGCCGGCAACGCGGAGTGCGGGAACCAATCCAAAAAGAAATCCGGCAAGCACCGAGACAGCAACCGTGAACCAGAGAACCCGGGCATCGATGCCGACTTCGCTGACGCGCGGCAGCGTGGCAGGCAAAGCAGCGAGCGCAGCTCGCGTCCCCGCAGCCGCGAATGCCAGTCCCAATGCTCCACCGAGAAGCGCGAGCAGGATGCTTTCTGTGAGCATTTGACGAATCAGGCGTGACGTCCCTGCGCCGAGCGCTGACCGAATAGCCATCTCTCGCTGCCGGGCGTTTCCCCGGGCAAGCAAGAGATTAGCGATATTGACGCAAGCGATGAGAAGAACGAAACCGACAGCGCCGAAGAGCAAAAGAAGAAAGCCGTGGACTCTTCCTACCATCCTTTCTTTCAACGGGGTCAGAGTCGCACCCATGCCCTTATCTGCATCAGGATATGTTTGCGACATGTAATCGGTGACGCGCTGCATGTCGGCGCGTGCTTGCTCAATGGTTATGCCGGGCCGAAGGCGAGCGATTCCGTGGATTCCAAGCCCCGCTCCGCGGTAGCCGATATTCGAATTGCGAAAACCACCGAGAGGGGCGTAGACGTCAACGCCTTGGAAATAGCCCATCGGAACATCGAGATGTCCAGGGAAAACCCCCACGATGATGTAGCCCTTGCCATCGAGTGAAATGCTCTTCCCGATCACATCCAGCGAGGAGCTGAACTTGCGATGCCACAGGTCCGTGCTAATCGCTACCACGTTCCAAGGGCCAATTTGATCTTCGGCAGGCGTGAACGAACGCCCGAGCACCGGATGAATGCCCAGCAGGGGGAAAAAGTCGGAAGTGATGGCAGCGGCCCGAAGCTCTTCCGTACCGCCCATGCCGGTTAGGAGATATTCGGTAGGGCGAGCCACCGCAAAAAATGAGAAGCAATGATTGATGCGGTGCCAATCCAAGAAATTGGGATAGGAGATTGAGCCCGTCGGGAAATTGGGTTTACTCGCGTCCACGGTGACCAGCTGGCCTGGATTTGGAAACGGCAGCGGATTGAGCAGTACGCCATTCACGACCGAAAAAAGCGCCGTGTTGGCGCCGATGCCGAGCGCGAGCGTGAGAATCGCGATTGCCGTAAATCCGGGGGATTTGCGAAGCGTGCGGAAAGCAAAGCGAATATCGGCGAGGAAGCTTTCGAGGGAGGGCCACTGCCAAACTTCGCGGCTGCGCTCTTCGAGGAGGGTTACATTGCCGAATTCGCGGCGAGCAGTGCACGTGGCTTCTTGGCGCGACATGCCTGAGGCCACGAGCGCGTCGATTTTTTCTTCCAGATGCGCGCGCATTTCAGCGGAAAGATCGGAGTAAATGCGGCGGCGCGGAAACAAACGACTAAGCCAGCTCATGACTTCACCGGCGCGAGAACGCGCGCAATTCCCCGCAGCATTTGTTCAAAACTGGAGACTTCGCGCTCGAGATGCCGAGCCCCGGCGGGAGTCAGTTTGTAAATGCGAACGCGGCGATTGGTTGAGGAGATGCCCCACTCAGCCTTTACGCAACCTTCTTTGAGCAGCCGTTGCAACGCGGGATAGAGCGAGCCTTCTTCGATTTGCAGAAGATCATTGGAGGCGCGTTTGATGTGCTGCACGAGAGCATAGCCGTGGAGAGACTGCGCTCTGAGCGTACGAAGAATCATCATTTCGAGCGCGCCGGGGAAAAGATCGCGCGTTTGGGAACTGGTCATTGCTCCTCCGAGTCCAAGAGCTTCAGATATGTTTGGTCTAGGCCTAGAGCAAACTAGTGTAGACCGTCCGGTCATGTCAAGCGAAAAACGGCGCGCGAAATGCGATTGTTATGGGGACGAAAAGGCAGGATCAGATATTCGGCAGGAGATCGAAGTACTCGTCGTCTTCGTTTTTGCCGCCTTCGCCCTTTCCGACCTGCCTTTCGCTGGCGATAAAATCGATGCGCTCGATCCATTTGATCATTTTGTAGCCAAGCTGATTTTCGACGCGCAGGCGAAGCGGCGCACCATAAACCGAAGGAAGCGGCTGGCCGTTCATTTCAAAAGCGAGCATGCATTCGGGCTGCAAAATATCAGCAAGCTGTTGCGTTTCATAATAAGTTCCACCATAAAGTCCTTCGCCGAAGGAATAGAACGCTACTGTCTGCGCATTCGGCTTGGGTTTCACCAACTCGGATAGCTCTTTCATCAGCACGCCGCGCCATTCAGCGATGCCGGTCCATCCCTGAATGCAGTGGTGCATGGTGATGCAGGAGGCGATGGGAAGATTTTTGAGATCGGCAAGAGAAAGCTCCAAAGGCTCTTCGACAAGTCCGCCGATTTTGAGCCGGTAATCGCGAAAATCGCCGGCCTCGAGGGATTTCCATTTTTCGGAGGTAGGCATTTTGCCGTTGGGCCAAAAATGCGTGGAGATTTGGTCGCGGCGATAGCGCTGCGCAGGGACGAAGCGGTTCAAAGTCGCGCGAAAAAGCGGGAGTGAGACGGCGCGCTGCGCATGCTGAAGGGCGCGGGGAGATTTCCAGGAAACGTAATGCGCGACGAACCATGAGGCGATGACCACGGCGATGCCGACAAATCCGAGAATCATGCCAATGGGCTTGAGGTTGTCTGTCCCCATGACGATGTGATTCATGTTGCGACGGAAGCCGGTCATGACGATTAGCGTGACATGGGCGATGATGAAAGCGATGTAGCCGAAAAACATCATGAAGTGGATGGACCGGGCGGTCTGGCGTCCGCCAAAGAGACACGCGTACCACGGAGCGTGGTTGACGACCGCGGGCGACATGGCGAGTCCAGTGAGAATGGAAATGGGCGCCATCACGAATACTGTGGAGGCGTAGGCAATTTGCTGCAGAGCGTTGTAGCCGTAAAACCCGTCAGGCTCAGGAGGCAGATGAAAATTGGCGTAGTGAACGAATGTGTACCATGCCTGAACCGGAACATTCCATGAAGTGGGAATCAGCCGCTGCCATTGGTCCGTGGCAAACAACCCGATGACGAAGCAGATACCCACAATGATGAATCCGTAGACGTCAATAAAATGCCACGAGCGCGCGATGCCGACCGTGTGACGATAGCCCGGGCAAGCAAAAACAGGGGAGATGTAGCGCGCGTCGTCCTTGGCAGTCCAGATGCGGTCGGTCGGCACGCGAAGAGGAGTGAAACGAATCCATTCGCTGCCGGGAGTGCAATCATCATTGAAATAGAGGCGCGGATGATCCATCAGAATCGAGAGACCGCTGCGTGCGAGCATCGCGAGGAAGAAAAAGTTGAAAAAATGGAACCAGCGGATCCAGCCGGGAAAACCGTGCGGGCCACCCATGGAGCCTTCGCGTAATTGCGGAATCTGCGCCATCGCTGGCAGGCCGTAAAGGAAATTTTCGCCCCACGCAAGAATCAGCGGGATAAGCACACACAAAATGAGAATGATGAGCACCGAGGGACGAATCCAGATGCGAAAACGGCGATCCGGCGGGTAATGAACTGCGCGATGTGCAGCGTCAAAGGCAATCATGAGCGGCAAGCCGAGTGAGCGAGGCGGGGATCACGAGCATTCCTTTCGGCTCAGCAGACCCAGTATAACAAATTTACGCGAAGCCTCTGGCGCGATCTGCCTGTTTAACTTGCAATCGCGCGGAAC
>JASHYE010000503.1 GCA_030043155.1 Candidatus Acidiferrales bacterium
CGATTGATCTCGATGCAATGTTCGAGGATTTCATTTTTCTTCTCGAGCACGCGAACCGCGGCGACGACTTCCTTCGTCGCCTCCAAAAGAACGCGCGAGAGATCCGAGACGCCGGGACGGATCTTGTCGATGCGATAGGTGACCAGACGGCTGGCAGCGGCGTCGGTAAGATCGAGCACATCGTCGATTTTGCTGGCCAGTTCGTGAATGTCTTCGCGGTCGAAGGGAGTGATGAAGGTGCGGTTCAGCTTGTTCATCAGAGAGTGCATGATGGTGTCGTTGGCGTGCTCGATGTCTTTGATTTTCTCGGCATCCGAGGCTGGATTCGAATAGTTCTCGAGCATCGCCACCATGGCTTGAGAGGCACGGTAAACGTTTTCGGCGAGCTCGACGAACATGTCGTGGAAGCCGTCTTCGTGGGGCAGCAATTTGCTAAGTATTCCGGGCATAGGTTTAGGCGTCCTGCGAGGGGACACTATAGCGGAAGGGAATTGTTGGGGCAAGGAAGCAGGTTAGCTAAGAGATTGTAGTTTCGGCGGGGGGGGTTGCTGCTCCAAACGCCGGAGAAATCAAGCAGCTCCGGCGTCTGGATCAGCGAGGTTTCCGCAGTATTACCGGTCGCGCCCGGGTTTGTGATCTTCCTTCTGCGGGTGATTGTTCTTTTGGTTGTTGTGAGCCGGCTTGTTTTCCTTCTGTTGCCGGTTATCGTTGCGGACCGCACGGTTGTCGTTGCGAACAGCGTGGTTATCATTTCGAACCGCCCGGTTGTCGTTGCGAACAGCGCGGTTGTCAGCACGAACCGCAGCGTTATCGGCGCGGACTGCACGGTTCCCGGGCCGGGCCATCGCGGTGTGCTCGTGATTCATTTGAGCTGCCGTAGCTTGAATGTGTTGCTCATGGGCCGCAGCCATTTCTGCAGCAGTCGGCTCAGCGTGCACGCCCCCGGGACCGCCGTTGAAGGCAACGTGACTGTTGTTATTCACGATGACGGTACGGTTGACGTAGGTGTTGTGGATAATGTTGACGTTTACGTGAGACACGGCAGTGTTGTAGAAGAAATGGCCGCCCCGCCATTCGCCGCCGACGAAGCCGACGCCGCCATAGCCGAAGCCGTAGTTAATGCCACCATAGAAACCGACGTGCGGACCCCAGTAGCCGGCGTGCCAGCCGTAAACTCCACCAGCGAAGCCCCAGTAGCCGGGAGTCCAGAGGAAGCCCGGACGAGGCGCTACGACCCAAACGCCGGGAACCCAGTAGTAGCCCGCATCACCGTATGCCCAATATCCGGGTGTCCAAAGATAGCCCGGTCCCGGGCACATGGGTTGCACAGCAACCACGCGCAACGGAGGCGGGCCGATGTGAACGGAGATTCCCACTCCAATGGCGACCTGCGCATGAGATGTGGCAGGAACCGCCAGCATCACGAAAGCCAGCAAAAAGCACTGCAAAAGACCGAATTTACGCATCATTGTTTTCACCTCGGTGCATCATCAAATGCCCTGCAATTCCTAAAACACCCCGGGAATGGAAAAGTTGTGCCCACCTCGGCACTCAATACTCTGCGAATAGATCGAGCGTAGCGAGGCGAAGAGGCGCGTACAAGCACGACGCGTGGAAAGCGTGCTCAAAAAAGTATAGCACATCTCGGCGCGCGCCGGCGCGCCGTTCGCGAGCTGTTACCAGAAAGCAGGGTAATGGATAAATTATGCTGTGCATAGTGGCCTTCGAGAAAAAACCCTGACATAATCTGCGGCGTTCGTCGGGAGCGCTGGCGGCGGAAAAGACGCATTGCGCTGAGCGCTTTGGCTACAGTTCGCGCCTCTGAATTTCAAACGTGATAAAGGGTAAGTTGAGCCGGTTTGCGAGCGTCAGCGAAGCCGCTGTGTTTGACGCGACTGGGAGTCGGCAGGCGAAATTGAGGCGTTCTGGCAGCGTTCGAGCTGCCAGCCGAAATCCTGAGCGGTTTCGGCGAAGGATCTGTTTTGCTGAATAGCGGAACAAAACTCGGGCCATATGAGATCACCGGTGCGATTGGCGCAGGCGGAATGGGGGAAGTGTATCGCGCGAGGGATACGCGGCTCGGGCGCGATGTGGCGATAAAAGTCCTGCCGCAGCAATTAACCCAGAATGCCGACGCGAAGCAACGGTTCGAGCGCGAAGCGCGCGCTGTCTCTTCCTTGAATCACCCGCGCATTTGCACACTGCATGACATTGGTCATCAGGATGGGACTGATTTTCTCGTGATGGAGTTTTTGGAAGGCGAGACGCTGGCGAGGCGATTGGAAAAAGGGCCGCTTGCGACGGCGGAGTTGCTGCGAATCGCGATTGAGATTGCGGACGCGCTGGAAAAAGCGCACCGGCAAGGCGTGATTCACCGCGATTTGAAGCCGGGAAACATCATGCTGACGAAATCGGGAGCGAGGCTGATGGATTTCGGGCTGGCAAAATCGGCGATTGCTGGAGCAGGCGCGGCGCCGTCGCTCTCGAGCCTGACGCAATCGCTGAATCCCGCAGGACAGAGACCGACAGAGCCGCTCACAGCCGCAGGGACAATTGTCGGAACTTTTCAGTACATGTCGCCGGAGCAGATGGAAGGAAAAGAGACAGACGCGCGCAGCGACATTTTTTCGTTTGGCGCGGTGCTGTTCGAAATGGCGACGGGGAAGCGTGCCTTCGACGGCAAAACGACCGCGAGCGTGATTGCGGCGATTCTCGAACGCGAGCCGCCTTCAATTTCGCAGTTGCAGCCAATGTCGCCGCCAGCGCTGGATCGAGTGGTGAAAACCTGCCTCGCGAAAGAGCCGGACGAGCGATTCCAGTCAATGCACGATGTGAAGCTGCAAGTGGAGTGGATTCGCGATGCCGGTTCGCAGGCGGGGGTGGCCGCGCCGGTCGCGGTGCATCGCAAAAATCGCGAGCGAATCGCGTGGGCGGCGGCAGCGCTGCTGCTGATTATCGCGGTAATTTTTGCCGCGGGCTATTTCTTGCGCGCGCCGGGGCAGGGGCCTTCGGTTAGCGCGGAAATTCTGCCACCCGAAAAAATGACTTTCACGCTGATGAACGACGACGCCGCGGGGCCGGTGGTTTTTTCGAAAGACGGGAAGCAGATCGCTTTTGTTGCCGAGGATGCCAGTGGCGATACGAACCTTTATGTGCGCTCGCTTGCAGACAAAGATGCTCGCATGATTCCGAATACGGAGGGCGCGGAGTATCCGTTTTGGTCGCCGGATGGAGAATCGCTCGGTTTTTATAGCAGCGGTAAATTACGGCGGGTCGCAGTGAATGGCGGGCCGCCTGTGGAAATTTGCGATGCGCAGCGAATGCGCGGGGGAACGTGGCTGCCGGACGATACAATTCTCTTCACGCCGGACATAACCGCGGGCATCTTTCGCGTGAGCGCAAGCCCCGGTTCCACTCCTGTCGAAATTACGAAAACCTCTTCAGCGCAAGACACAAACCGCTGGCCGTACATATTGCCGGATGGAAAGCATTTTCTTTATCTGGCGTCGAGTCATTCGAATCCGCAGGCAAGCGCGCAGAATGGAATCTATTTTGCTTCGCTTGACGGCAAGGAAAATCGTTTCGTAATGCCCGCGCAATCCAATGTCGTCTATGCGCGGGGAGAACTGCTGTTCGTTCAGGATGGAACCTTGCTAGCAAGGCCCTTTGATCCGAGCACCGGAAAGGCAGGCGGAGAGCCGGTGGCGCTGGCTCAAAATGTGAGCTTCAACGTCAGCTCGTGGAGAGCTGCTTTTGATGCGAGCAGCAATGGCGCGCTGATCTACCAGCCGACCAACGGGCTTGGCGGCGTCAAGCTGCTGGTTATGGATCGCGACGGCAAAGTGGAACAGACAATCAATGAAACAGATCCGCTTTCAAACGTGCGCTTCTCGCCCGACGGACGCAAACTCGCAATTCAGAGCCGCGGCGGAGCTCAAGGATATAACATCTGGATTTTGAATTTGGAGAAGGGAACCCGCCTGCGCCTCACCTTTGGTTACACCACAGAGGGCTTCTGCTGGTCCGGAGACGGAAACAGTGTGTATTACGTTCATGTAGCTTATTCGCCTGACAAAGGTTCCGCGCCAATTTATGAGCTTCATCGTGTGAATGTCGACGGTTCGGGCAGAGACCAGATGCTCTTTGAGTCGAAGGGCCGTTTCTACATGTCCAGCGTTTCTCCTGATGCGAGCAAGCTATTGCTTGTCGAGCCTTTTGGATCGCTCCCTCTCACAACGGGAATCATGGATGTTGGCCCAGGGGCCAAGCCGAAGCCTCTCTTGAAGGAGCCGGTAGGTGCGTTCCGCGCGGGGTTTTCTCCGGACGGCAGGTGGGCGCTCTATATCTCGGCGGAAACAGGGCGCTTCGAATTGTATGCCGTTCCGCCCAGCGGAGGAGATGGGCAGCAACTGACGAGTACAGGCGCGCTCTATTGGAGCTGGCGCGCAGACGGAAAAGTGATCGAATATTCGACCGCCGAGGGCTCGATTTACGAATTGCCGATTAGCGAGACGACCGGAAGTCTATCGGCTGGAGCGCCTCGGTTGCTCTTCGATACGCACATCCCAAGCACTGATCAGTATACGAGGCAGCTGTGGGACGCAACGAGTGATGGGCAGCGCTTCGTCGTGGTCGCGAGTGGCGACAACTCGAACGGCTCGGTGGCTGAGCTAATGACGAACTGGCCGGCGCTGGTGAAAAAACAGTGAGCGAAAACAAGATTGAATGTATGCGAGAGATTCCCCATTGCTGAATAGCGGAACAAAACTCGGGCCATATGAGATCACCGGTGCGATTGGCGCAGGCGGAATGGGCGAAGTCTATCGTGCACGGGATACACGGCTCGGGCGCGACGTGGCGCTGAAAGTCTTGCCGGAGGCGTTCGCGCAGGACGCCGAGCGGCTGCGGCGCTTCGAGCAGGAGGCAAGGGCGGTCAGCGCGCTGAATCATCCCAACATTCTCGCCATCTACGACATCGGCACGCACGATGGCGCTCCGTTTCTAGTGATGGAATTACTCGAAGGCGAGACGCTGCGCGAACGGTTGCGCAATGGCGCGTTGCCGGTGCGTAAAGCGCTGGACATCGCAATGCAAAGCGCGAATGGCGTCGCGGCCGCGCATGAAAAAGGAATCATTCACCGTGACCTGAAGCCGGCGAATATTTTTGTCACCAGCGATGGGCGCGTGAAGATTTTGGATTTTGGCCTCGCGAAACTCGTGCAGCGCGAGGACCTCGATGTCAGCGACACACAGTCGCCGACACGCACCAGCGGCGGCCACGCGCCGGCGGAAGCGCGAACGGAAGCGGGCGTGGTGCTGGGCACGGCGGGGTATATGTCACCCGAGCAGGTGCGCGGCAAGCCAGCCGATGCGAGGTCGGACATTTTTGCACTGGGGACCATTCTCTACGAAATGCTTTCGGGGCAGCGCGCGTTCGAAAAAGATTCTTCCGCCGACACGATGGCAGCGATCCTCAAAGAAGAGCCGGCCGAACTTTCCGGTGAAGGAAAGAAAATTC
>JASHYE010000504.1 GCA_030043155.1 Candidatus Acidiferrales bacterium
TTCGATGTTCAGGCCGTCGCCCACGCCGATGTCGTTTGGATTCGGATATTGCTGCAGCAGTTTTAAGATTGCCGGATCTGCTCCGATGTGATTCGGGTCCATCGTCTGCAGCTGACCCTGGGCCTGAGAGAGCGCGAAATTGCCGGCTGCAACGGGGTACCTCGTTCCGCTATTCCCCAGCGTGGTTCCGCCTGGACACTGGGTGCTATCGGCACACTGATATTGGATGATGCCGTCTTTTAGTGACGCGGTGGGCACAAACCGCAGCTCGCTCTGACCCTGAGCGTCCCGCTGGCCTTCGTAGTTGGTAAAAAAGAACAAGCGATTGTGCAGGATGGGACCGCCGATGGTCCCACCGAAAAAGTTCTGCAGGAGCTCGGGCGGCGTGTTCGGTTGTCCGCTGGCCCCCTCCGATCCCTTCAGGAACGGATCGTTGGCGCGGAAGATGGTGTTGCGGTTGTATTCGTACAGGGAGCCATGGTAGTGGTTCGTGCCGGATTTGGTGACCATCATCTCTTGGGAGCCGCTGGAATACCCCAAGGTGGCGTTGGCATTGGCCGTCGTCACGCGGTATTCCTCAACCGAGTCGATCGGGACATTCAGCACGCCGGTAAAGGCGAAGCCGTTATTCACGTCATTGATGTCGGCACCGTCTAGGGTGATGTTGTTTTGATCGCTGCGGAGGCCGTTCGAGGCGCCGCTGCGCGTGTCGGTGATCGAAGTGTTCAACTGGCTACCCAAGTAGACAACGCCAGCTTGCAGGCTGAGCAGGTTAGCCACATCCCGGCCGGCAATCGGCAGTTGCGCCAATTGGTCCTGTTCGATCACGTTGCCCAAGGATGCATCGGTGCGGTTGACCAGTGGTACGGTGTTGCCCTTGACGATGACCTCCCTGGCCACCCTCGCGAGACCCAAAGCCACGTTGACCGTGGAAGCCGTGCTGACCAGCAGAGTGACGTGTTGCGCGAGGTAGTTGGAAAATCCCGCAGCAGTCGCCTGAAGGCTGTAGTCTCCCGGCGGCACCGCAAGAAACTCGTAGAGTCCTTGGGGATTACTGGACGTCGTGCGTACCGAACCGGTGGCGTTGTTGGTCAGGGTGATTTTCGCATTGGGCACAGCGGCGCCGGACGGGTCGACTATTCTGCCGTTCAGCGAGCTAGCTGTTTGCGCACGCACGATCGGCGCCAAGAACGTGAGCAGAACCAATCCGGTCAGAACCCACTGGCACCGTCTGGCGAGCCCTATTCTTCCGAGCGATTGGGTATCTCTCGATTTACAGTCCGCTTCCGTGGCTATTTTGCAATCGCGCATCGGTTCCCCCTGAAATGGAAGGTCAGCCCCCGAATGTCTCTCGTGCCGCTTGGTTGGCACCGGCCCACCCGTCGCTAGGACTTCGACTCGGGCAGCCGTGGTTATCCTTGGTACGGTCCGGACCGACTGTTAGACTGTCTACACAGTCGTCCTGTGCTTTTTATCTGCTTCGAGGCCAATACTCCTCAGGCTCTACGCTGTCAAGAGTTTTTTGTTTTTCTTTACTGTTCTGCCGCAGGGCGTACAACGCCCAATCACATCGTTCGAGCTCGAGTTCATTGAGGGCGCGCGGCCGGGCAGGCAGAGTTTGACGGCGACTTCGCGGCTCAGTGCGTATCCGGCGCGGTAGACCTTGGATTGATATACCAAAGACTGCAGGACAGACCCGGTCCAGCCGATAGAATGCGCTCGGGGCAGCGCTTTTGGGTCTCTTAGAGGTACTTGAAGCTCGAGCTCAGACGCGTTGGATGTAGCGGCCTTCGGAGGTGTCGACTTTCACTTTGTCGCCATTGTTGACGAAAGGCGGAACGTTGATGACGAGACCGGTTTCGAGCGTGGCGGGCTTCATTACGGCGCTGGCCGTGGCTTTTTGCAGGGTAGGTTCCGTGCCGGTGACGAGCAGATCAACAGTATCAGGCAACAGGACGCCCATGGGCTTACCTTCGTAGAATTCGATGCTGACGGGCAAGTTGGGAATGAGGTAATCGGTGGTTTCGCCAAGCGTGTCTTTGGTGAGGGCAATCTGCTCGTAGGTCTGCAGGTTCATGAAGTGGAAGCCGGCGTTGTCGTTATAGAGGAATTCGAACTCGACTTCGTCCATGATGGCGCGTTCGACGAAATCTTCAGCGCGGAAGCGATAGTCGATGATGGCGCCGGAGCGGAGATTGCGCATTTTCGTTTGCATAGAGCCGCGCTTGTTGCCCGGCGTGCGGTGCTCGACGCTGAAAACGGTGTAAAGGTCGCCTTCGTGCTGGATGATCATGCCGGGACGCAGTTGTGTCGCTTTTACCATCAACGGCTCCTGATTCTGTTTGGGAACTTCCTGCTTGTCGAAGCGTGTGGAAGCTAGCCCCGCGAATCAAATATTCGAGCTTCAATTATAACGGGCCAAGGCGCAGATGGTCAACGCGCGCTTGGGCCAATAGCTGGAAAGGACTAGAGAAATGTCCGCATCCGCCTATTTGTTACAAGACTAGTTTCAAGATGGCTTACCGAGCCATCTTCAACGGCGGGACGCCATCAACAGGTCGTTTGGTTCTATCGCGATGGAGCGTCCGTCGAAAGAGCCAAGCCAAAGCGCCTGACCAATGGATAGCGCAACACTAACGTCACCAAAGCCTGAGCGATCGTCTTGGCGCGCCTCGGCCCTCAGCGTCATCGACGCCGGATCGATGCTGACAACGGTCCAGCGAGTGACGCAAGGTCTGCCGTCAGCGTGGGTTCCCGCGCATGTAAAGACGGCTTCCGGCGTGGATCGCAAGCCTGCCGCGATAAGGCTTCCGTCTTCGGCCCAACGCAGGTTGTCAGGCATGAACGATACATGTAAGCGTCGGACAGGCGCATCGGGGTGATCGAGGTCGAACCTCGCGATTTCATGGCTAGCCCAGCCGTTTACGTAGAGCCAGCGATCGTCAGGCGATAACTCGATCCCGTTGGGTCCCGACATTGTTCCTGTCGGCACGCGGTGAAATCCACCGCTTGGCGTCCACTCCAAAACGGCTCCCGAAGGACGCCCCGCGTAGAGTTTCGCCAACTTCGAACGCATGGGCGCGTCACCTTCATCCGTCATGGATGTGACGTAGAAACCACCCGCGCGACGTCCAGTGACCGCATTCCCTTCAAAACCCTTCGGCAATCGCACACAGCCGAGCCATACAAGACTCTCGACATCGTCAGGATGGGAGAATTGAAATATCTCGATTGCTTCTCGCCCGCCGTGACGCACCACATACAAACGGCTGCGCCCATTGGCATCGCGTTTCACACTGAGTCCATGCGAAATAAAGGCCCCGGATGTTTTCAAATCCGCGCAAGGATATTGAGGATCTGGCGTTTCAGGGAGTGAAGCCGGATCAATCACCGAAACCTTGCGCGTCTTCGTCTCGATGACATTGAGACCGTCGCCACCAAGACGCGAGACAATGACCTCAGCTCCATGATCGATCGCGACCAAATCCTCCGGCCCATTGAGGCCGCAAATTCGCGCTGAGCCGCCGCATGGCTGAGCTGCGGTGGTCTCGTCCCTCGCCAACGCTGGAAAAGTTATAAGACCGCCCATCAAAACGAGAAGGGCCAGAATGACGGCATAAAATCGAATCTTCACTGTGAGTCGCATGCGCTTTTCCTCTCTCCTCCGCATTGTTTTCGGTGATGGTGTCTGCGCTGGCATAGCTAAGGCTGATTTTCAGAGTGCTATCGCCGTGTTAACTCAGTCAGCCGTGCCACTTTTGGCGCTTCCGACCGTGGACTCCATCAGATCACCCCATGCAATGCTAACTGGCATAATAATCTCTGTCCGGTTAGATACAAAAAATGAAGTTTCGTTGCAATCTATTAGAAGCCGGGAGCGCCGGTGGCGGCGGCGCGAACTTCAGCAGGTTCGGCGGAGCGGCCGAAGCGGAGGCGCTCGATGAACCCCTGGCCGAGCGACATCAGGCCGGTGTAGAGATAGCCCCAAACGAAAAGCAGCAGAAATGGAATGGTGATGTAGTTTTCGTTTTGAATGGCATAAACGACTGTAGCAGTGAAATAAATTCCGAGAAGCACTTCCGCGTAAGGAATCCAGCCGGCGCGTTTGCGATATTTGCGCTTGAGCCATGCGCCGCGCTCCTGGCCCTCGATGCGATACTTCGGCGTGCGGACGAATTCAGATTGCTTGCCGAAAAGCGCTTCGATGACAGCAACAGAATTGCGGACAGAAAGCCCAATTCCGACAGCCATCACAAAAGGAAGATAGGCGATGGAGCGCCACCAGGTTTTGGGATAGAGGATGCGTTCAGAGGCGAGATAAAAACTGGAAATGGAGCAAGTGGAAGCAAGGAAAAGCGGCAGGTCGATGAGCATCATCTGAAACCAGCCCTGATAGAAGCGCACAATCATCGCGGGCAAGAGAATCACCGAGAGAATGACCATCAGCGGATAGCTGATGTTGGCGGTGAGGTGAAAGAAAGCTTCGGCCTTAACGTAGCCTGGCACGTCAGAACGCAAGACGCGCGGAAGAATTTTGATGGCAGTTTGCATCAGGCCCTTGGCCCAGCGCGCTTGCTGGGATTTGAAAGCGTTCATTTCGACCGGTAATTCGGAAGGGCAATCAACGTCGGGAAGATAAATGAAACGCCAGCCGCGGAGCTGCGCGCGGTAGGAAAGATCGGTATCTTCGGTGAGAGTGTCGTGCTGCCATCCGCCGGCGTCGTCGATAGCGGAGCGACGCCACACGCCGCCAGTTCCGTTGAAATTGAAAAATGAGCCGCGCCGGAAGCGCGCGCCGTGTTCGATGACGAAGTGGCCGTCAAGAAGGATGGCTTCAGCTTCGGTGAGCGCGGAATAATCGCGGTTGATGTAGCTCCAGCGCGTTTGCGCCATGGCGAGCTTGGGATCGGAAAAGTATGGAACGGTACGACGGAGGAAATCGGCGGGAGGAAGAAAATCGGCGTCGAAAATAGCGACAAGTTCGCCGGTAGCGGTTTTCAGGCCTTCTTGCAGCGCGCCGGCTTTGAAGCCTTCGCGATTCTCGCGATGAATATAGTGAATCGGAACGCCGAGGCTCTGCTGGCGCTCGACGCAGGCGCGGGCAACGGCTTGCGTTTCGTCCGTGGAGTCGTCGAGGAGCTGAATTTCAAGTTTGTCCTCCGGGTAATCGAACTGCGCGACGCATTCGACCAGGCGCTCGACGACGTAGCGTTCGTTGAAGATGGGAAGCTGTATGGTAACCTTGGGCCACTCGACGACGGAGGGCGGCGGGGGCGGTACATTGTCGCGATAGTGATAAAAATTGTAGACGAGGACGTAGCGATAAATTCCGTAGGCGGCGAGAATTGTGAGCACGACAAAATAGGGAATCATCATGGCCATATCGAAAGCGTTGGCTTGATAAATTCCGCTGAACGTGTGGTCGCGAAGCTTGCGCAGATAGGACGTAAGCGGATTGGCCGCGATGGTGGCGAGCGTTGCGAGAATGAGCTGGTAGTTCACTGCACGATAGTCCTCACCGGATGAAAAGCGAATCGACGACCCGCAGAGCAGGCTCTGAACCATCCTCTGAAAAGCGCGCAGGATGGATGCACAATGCGGCACTGCTGACCGGCGTGGCAATCCTCGAAGCGCTTTTCTTCACTCTTTACCATTTCAGAGACCTCGAAGCGCACATCATTGGGACAATTTGTGTCGGCTTGGGCGCGGGCATTGTGTACTTCATCTCGCTCTACGTCCTGGAACGTCCCGTTGAAAATGCGAAAGCGAAACGCGCGGCGCTTTGGATTGTTCTGGCAGGCGCGCTGCTTTTTCGGCTGACGCTCCTGCCCTTGCTGCCGACTCTGTCTGATGACCCTTACCGCTAC
>JASHYE010000505.1 GCA_030043155.1 Candidatus Acidiferrales bacterium
CCAGCACGTTGCAAGAGTTTCCGAGCACAACGCGCTCGCGTCCGCGAAGATTGCCTTGCACTTGTCCACGGACGACAATCTCGGAAGCCTCGATATTCGCGCGAATATTGCCTAATTGCCCAACCGTGAGCCGTGAATCGCCCAGCCGGATGCTGCCTTGCACATCTCCGTCAATCACAAGATCAGCCTTGCCGGTCAATTCGCCTTTTATGCAAATTCCGCGCGTCAGAATGGCCGCATCTGACCGAGGAGCCTGTGTGAACGCGGATGCAGCAGGCGAGGCGGGAGAGTTTCCGACACTGGGCTGCGGCACGGGCCGTTGGCCCGCCGGCGCGTAGCCGCTGTCGCGGACACTCGGACTTGCCGGAGAAGATGGCTTCGCTTCAGGCTGTTTCCGCCACATGGAGACCTCCAACGCGGTGAGATGGTTGTGTTTCGAACCAATGCCCCACTGACGATGCAAGCGGTTCGAGAACTATAGTACAGAGCCGCGCCCTTGTAAACCAAGCAGAAATCCTTGTAGTGGTGTCATATTACACCACTGGCCAAGTTGACGGGGATTGCGAGGAAGGAACATCTAGTCCGGGCGAATCGCCATAGAGATATAACCTCTGAATCATTACTTCTAGTGGCGCACCTCCCAAATCGCTACGAACATTCCTGCGAATTCATGAAAGAACGTTTTGATTCCCATGCGAGTCTTCCACCACGAATCGGGATCATAATCATGGTCGGGCGCGGCGACGACCAGCACATGGACGTCCGCAGGAAAAACGTGTTCGCATAAATAGCGCGTGCGCCGCGTGTGATAGTTCGAGGTAACAATCATTATGCGTTTCCAGCCTTGCTGCTGTACGAATTCGCGAATGCCTCTTAGTTCCTCCAGTGTGTTTGTCGCGTCATGCGCGAAAGGAATCACTGCTTGCTTCGGGACACCTCTCGATTCCAAGTCGTGCTGCATCAAGTCCGCGATGCTAATATAAGGGCGCAGGCGACGGCCGCTGCCCACGACGCGCGGCGCCCATCCATCATGGTAAAGATCAGCAGCGCGAGCGGCACGATCTGCTGTGAAATTGTCGTCACTCAGAATCACAATCGCGTCTACGTTCGCGGGGGCATCGGACTTTATCCAGTAATTCCCGGCCACACGGAGAAGCGGTGCGCGCACCAGGTAAATCAGTCCGATCAGAATGACGATGATAATGAGAGCAATGAGCTTGGCGATGATCCCGCCGCGTTCGCCGCTTTGTGAACAATGCCAAGCCGCCGAGCTCTTCATGAACCGGCGTTTACCTGGCGCAATTGCTCCGCCGCCTGCTCAGGCCGAAGCCCATTGAAATAAACTTCCTTGATGACGTAGGACTTTTCGCTGGTGGGGACCATGGGAAGAATCTCGATATGCCAGTGATAGTCGTCCGCTATGGTCCGCCAAAATTCGCTCAATTCGCCGGTGGCTTGCAACGAATTCGGCGAGGTGTGCACGACCATGTGATAGCCATCGGAAATGGAGGGGAGCTTACGCAGGAATCGCGCCAGAAGCGCGCCGAGGGAGCGAAAATCCTCCGCGCCAGCCGCCTCGAATTCGTGACTATGATGCCGGGGCATAATCCAGGTCTCGAATGGGACGCGCGAAGCGTAAGGACAGAACGCCACATATTGCCCTTGCGAATCCACCACTCGTTTCTCCTGTTTTTCTTCCTGCCGCAGAATGTCGCAGAAAACACAGCGCTCGCGCTCGTGAAACCATTCCCGCGCCGCACGCAACTCATAGAGCACGCGCCGGGGCACAAACGTCGTTGCGGTAATCTCAGAATGCGAATGCGGCCATTCCTGGCCGGAATTTGAACCGGAATTTTTGAAAACAGTGATGTACTTGAACCGTGGATCGCGCTTCAGATCCGTTATCCGCCGCGCGCATGCTTCAAGGAACAGGGCAACGTTCTCCGGCGACTCCCAAGCAATGCCGCGCTCATGATTCGGCGTATCCACTACGATCTCATGCGCGCCCACTCCGCTCATGCGGTCATAGATTCCCTCCGCGGAACGCCCCGGGTCTCCTTCAATGCGATACAAAGGACGAAAATGCGGAAGAACGCGCACCTGCCACGGCCCCTGCGCTGGAAACTGCAGCAATGTCCGCGTATCACCTTCGTTTCCAGGACACAACGGGCAGGGCTGCTGCGGAATTTCGCCCAGCTCTGACTGTCCGATCACGACCCAGCTTCTCGTGATCGGGTCCTTTCGCAATTCCATCAAGGAATCTCCGGGGAAAACAATGCTCGAAATTTATACCCCAGCGTGAATCTTCGGGCAAGCCGATGCATTCGATTGTTTTCCGTTGCATTTCGATTTGGGACCAGCGGCGCTACCGTTGGCCCGCGGTAATGATTGGCGCGTCCGGCTTTTCGTGGTTGTAGATGCGTATGATTGCCGCCGCGGCCATGAAGCGAAGTGCGTCTGCTGGGCGGAACACTGGAGTTCCCTTCTCGCTGAGCAATGGCACCAGACGCGGGATTAGCGCGGGGGGCTGCTTTTGCGTTTCCTGACGCGCATTTGCAGTTGACATATTGAAGAGACAAAGCTCGGAGACAAAAACGAACGCGGATGCTGCGAGAAGTCGCGACACCTCTGAATTTCGAATTGGCGGAAACAACATGGAGCGAATCACCTCCGAAACCGGAACAAATGGACGGCATGAAATGAGCAGGAGAAGACTTGCGGATGCGCAACACGGAGCTGGCCCACTCGAGAGGCGCGAGTGTCCGCGAGCGAAATGCTCATGTTATTCTGATGCACAATGAACGATGCTCGTGCCACCAGCTCTACGACTGAACTCGACGAGAAATTCATGCGCGTTGCGCTTGAAGAAGCGCGCGCTGCCGCCTGCGCCGGCGAAGTGCCCGTCGGTTGCGTCATTGTTGAGGACAGGGTTCAGGACAGGCATATTCTCGCGCGCGCGGCCAATCGCACAATCGGTGACTGCGACCCAACCGCGCACGCGGAAATGATCGCATTACGTGCTGCTGCTCACGCGGCGCAAAATCATCGCCTCGGAGGAACCACGCTCTACGTAACCATCGAGCCTTGCGCGATGTGCGCGGGCGCTATTCTCCAGGCGCGCGTCGATCGCGTCGTTTATGGCGCAGATGACCCTAAAGGAGGCGCGGTGCGTTCCTGTTTCGCTGTGTTCGACCATCCACTCGTGAATCACCGCCCAAAGGTCACCTCTGGCGTTCTCGCCGACGAAGCTGGCGCTCTTCTTCGTGAATTCTTCGAAGCCCGTCGATAATCTGTCTCCGCGGCTGCAAGCCAAGATTGATTTCTGATGTTGAACACACTCCCCAAAAGCGAATATACTTCGCGCCTTACACATTGAAAGGGCACATTGAAACAATTGTTCCGCTGTTGGCTGGGGTGCACAACGGGAGGACTTCCATGAAAAAACAGAAGGACGCAGTGCAAAGTATTTTTGTATTCCTGTCATTCATTCTGGCGATGACTCTCGTGCCATTGGCCGCGCGCGCGCAGGATTCATCGTCTCAGTCATCCGCAAACGGGAATCAGCAGCCAGCACCGCTGAGCAAAGAGGGTAAGAAGCTTTTTGGCACGAGCGCCGCTCTGCGGGTCGCGCGAGTATTCTCGCCGCGCATTTCGCCGGATGGATCCATGGTCGCGTACCTGGTGGCCTCGGTCAAAATGGATAAGGACGACCCTGGCAAGTCCATTACTCATCTTTGGGTCGTACCTGCTGCCGGACCCGCCAGCGCAGCGCGCCAGTACACGCGCGGCGATCAAAGTGTCTCGAACATCGCCTGGTCGCCGGATGGAAAAATGATCGCCTTCACGATGGAAGGCGAAGACGCCAAGGCCGGCCCGCAAGTCTGGTTCATGTACGCGGATGGGGGCGAGCCGTGGCAGGTGACGAAGCACAAATCCGGCGTGGGCAGCTTCGAATTCTCTCCGGATGGCAAAACGCTGCTCCTCGTCGCCACCGTTGCTCCCGACCCCGCGTTTGAGAAGCGCGAGAAACTGAAAGATGATGCCGTGGTCGTGGATCACGATTTCAAAATCGCGCAGCTTTGGACCTGGAACATCGCCACGGGCAATGAAATGCAGCTCACGAAGGATGACGCGACCGTCAGCGACCCACAATGGTCACCGGACGGAACGCACATCACGTACACCACGAATCCAACACCGCTGCTCGACGACATCAGTTTGCAAACCGCGTGGGTGCTCGACATCGCGAGCGGCCAGAAGCGCAAAATCGCAGATACCACCGAATATACACACAGTGCGCGATGGTCGCCGGATGGAAAATCAATCGCGTATCTCGAGCAGAGCGGCGAAATCAATCAGGCGAATCTTTTCGTCGTGAGCGCCGATGGAGGCCAACCTCGCAAACTCACCGGCTCGTTTGAACTGAATGCTGCAACGCCAGTGTGGTCTCCCGACGGCAATACGATCTACTTCAGCACCGACAGTCGCGAAACCATGGAAATTTTTGCTGCGGATGTAGCGAGTGGCTCCGTTCGGCCGGTGACCGACAAGCCTGCCGTAATTAGTCTCGCCGAAATCAGCAAGAACGGGCAAACCGCTGTTGGTACCTGGACCGATCCGATGCATCCTGCTGAAGTTTTCCGCTCCGATTTGAGCTTCAGCTCGATTACGCCAATTACAAACCAGAATGCCTGGCTTGCCGACTATGCTCTCGGCGACACCGAAGTGGTTCGCTGGAAGAGCAGCAAAGATGGCATGGAAATCGATGGCATTGTCACCAAACCGGTCGATTTCGATGGCTCGCACAAGTATCCGTTCTTGCTGAATCCTCATGGCGGCCCGACCGGTTCGTCACTCCTCGCCTTCAATGCACAGGAACAGATTTTTGCCTCAAACGGCTACCTCGTTCTCGAACCGAATTTCCGCGGTTCGTCTGGGCGCGGTGAAAAATTCGCTATGGCCAATCAAAATGACTGGGGCGGCGGCGACTACCGCGACGACATGAGCGGCGTCCAAGCCATGATCGACAAGGGATGGGCCGACCCGAACCACATGGGCGCATTCGGATGGTCTTACGGCGGGTTTATGACTTACTGGATCGACACGCAGACGGACCGCTTCAAGGCAATCTCGCCCGGCGCAGGTTTGCCCGATCTTTATTCCATGTATTCGCAGACGGACATTCACCGGTATCTCACGATCTTCTTTGACATGAAATCACCGTGGGACAACTTCCAGGAATATTGGGATCATTCGCCGATGAAGTATATAGAAAACGTCAAAACACCTACGATGATTCTGCATGGGATCGCCGACACGCGCGTGCCGATTCCTCAGGCCGAAGAATTTTACGAAGCGCTCAAGGAGCGGCACGTTCCCGTGGAATTTGTCAAGTATCCTCGCGAGAACCACGGATTCATCGAGCCGCGCCATATTCAGGACCGGTGGCAGCGTTATCTCGTTTTCTTCGGCAAATACCTCGACAATCCGCCGGTCACAGAGGAGAAAGATACCGTCGTTCGCATGGCCAAGGATTTGCCGCAGGGAGGCTCATCTTCAGGTATGCAGGTGGCCGGAGGCCGAGACTAAAGGCGGTTGAGCGTGGACGACGGTTCTGCGGTAACGGAAGTAGCAGTCATCGAGACGTTATTTCCTCTCATAAATGACTTGCCCGTCAAAAATGGTCAGGTCAACTTTCGCTTCGCGAATCTGCTCTGGACGGATGTGAAAAATATCCTCGGAGAGAACCACAATATCAGCCAATTTGCCGAGAGCGAGCGAGCCTTTGATCTTCTCCGTTTTTGAGGCGTACGCCGATCCCATCGTGTAAGCGCGAACCGCTTCCGCCACGGAGATTTTCTGCTCAGGCACCCAACCATCTGGACGTTTTTCATCCAGAGGACGCCGAGTGACCGCAGCGTAAATGCCTTGCAACGGATCGATGGGCGCCACAAACCAATCGGAGCCGAATGCGAGAATCGCGCCCGAGTCGAGCAGCGAACGAAACGCATAGGTTGTCTTAGCACGCTCGCATCCGATGCGCTGATCCGCCCAACGCCCGTCATCGATGCAGTGGTACGGCTGCACCGAAGCAATCACATTCAATTTAGCGAACCTGGCAATGTCCGCGGGCTGCAGGTGTTGCGCATGTTCGATGCGCAGGCGCCGATCACGCAGCTCGTTGTCCTGCTGAAGTTTCTCGAACAAGTTCAAAATCGTATGGTTCGCCCGATCTCCAATGGCGTGAACCGCGAGCTGCAGGCCAGCATTATCGGCTTCACACAGGTTCCGGTACACCTCTTCCGGATCGTTCAATTCGTCGCTCGGAATCCCTCGCGAATGTGGCGCATCGGTGTATGGATCAAAAAACCATGCGGTTGCTGAGCCGAGTGCGCCATCGGCAAAACTCTTGATGCCCTGCATCTGAAGCAGATCCGTTGCCGGCATCCGCATCTGCGCGAATCGTCGAAACTCTGGAAGAGGAAAGTGCACAGAAACTCGAACGTGAAGCTGGCGCTGAGCCTGAAGTTTCTGATAAGCATGAATAACTGTTTCCAAACCGTCGGCGCGACGAAGTCCTAACACCCCCATCTCTTGAACGCTGGTGACGCCGTATTTCGCGGCATGCTGCTGAGCCGCCAAAATAGCTAAGATTACCTGCGCTTCAGAGGGCGCGGGAATGCAGCGCTCGATTAGGCTTCGCGCGGAGTCTTTGAAGATACCTGTCGGGTTTCCACTAGCATCCCGAACGATCTCACCTCCGAGAACGTCATTCGTGTTCCTATCAATATGGGCCAACTTCATCGCGACGGAATTTGCCAGCGACGAATGCCCTTCGAAGCGATTCACGAATACCGGATTGTCTGGCGTAACAGGGTCGATCAGTTCGTGACTGGGCAGGATGGAGGGCGCCCAATTTCGGTGGTCCCAGTTCCCGCCGAGGATCCATTCACCCTTGGGGCGTGTCCGCGCAAACTTGCCGATTTCGTCGCGGAATACCGATGGGCTATTGGCATGGCGAAGTTGAACGAGCGAAAGGCTGGCGCCTCCCATATAAAAATGAAGATGGGCATCATTAAAACCGGGGACGACTCGCCGGCCGCCTAGTTCGATTACTTTCGTATGGGAGCCTGCAAGCTTCAAGATCGCTTCGGAAGTTCCAACAGCCATGATTCGGTTCGCTCTGATGGCTATTGCTTCTGCCTCGGGCTGCGTAGGATTTCCTGTCCAGACTCTTCCCCGAACAAGAATCAAATCCGCATTGTTTTCTCCTCTGGTGAGCACTGAACCGAGCAGAAAAAAAAAGCCGAGAAACACGAAAGGATCTATCATGCGTAGCCTCAGGATGTCTCTTTTGATTGGCGGATGAATATCACGCGGAAGATGTCCGGTGCGCTCTGCATTCGACACAATCCCGTTCGCAGGCGAAGACAATTCCCAAGCGTTGACATTCAAACCACACGCCTTGCGAAGTCGTCGCGCACATTGAGCAAATCTCCTGCATTCTCAGACACGACACGCATGAAACCTCAATGCGCCCATAGCGAGCTCTACAGATATTTCGCCAAATCCCGCCCTTTCCAGACGGTCCTTGATGGTGTCCGGATCAATCAGAACCATCGTGTCCCCAATGTGGATCAGTTTCATCGTTAAGCTTGGCCTGCTGTCGGTGGCGACGAACATAGCCTTCGGCTTGAGGACACGGTACGCTTCGCGAAACAGTTGATCTTGTAACTCGATACTCGGAACATGATGAAGCATGGTGAAGCACACTGCGCCGGAGAAACTCTCGGCAGGAAATGGCATTGCCGTAGCATCACTCTCCACCACTTGCACGTTCGTTCCTTGCATCCGTGAACGCAAAGAAATAGCCAGTTTTTTATCGACTTCAATCGAGGTGATGCGTGCGAAGCGCCTGTGCAATATCTCCGTCGTCAGTCCAGGCCCAGGCCCGATTTCGAGAAGATGGTCGCCAAGTTCAACGCCGCCAAGCGCCCAAGGAATCAGCTCGTTTTCAAGCCTTCGTCTCCAGCTGTTTGACCGGCAGAACCAATGATGGATTCGGTTCATCGCGCGCCATTCATGCCGCGGTTCAATACAATGCTTGAATAGGTATGCACAATCTGCCCTGCGGAGTGTCTCATGATGGTTACTATAGCCAGAGGTTTATTTGAATTCTTTCAACATCGCGACCTTGAATGTCGAAAAAACGACAAGGTGTTTCGTTTCGGTCGGAAGCTGCAGCGTGAGTTTCGGCGCTTGCGATCCAGTGGTCTCGTGCTAGTGTGCGGTACTAAGCCATGAAAAGACTACGAACAAAGCTCACGGACCTACTCGGAATTGCACTGCCAATCG